>QKGU01000050.1 GCA_003250325.1 Paludibacter sp. | reverse complement strand
AAATATTTATCACGAAGTTCTTTCAAGCCATCTCCTCCACCCTTTTGTATAACCGTCACATTTGTTGGTAAGAAGCTGATTTCATTCGGGTCAATAAGATAAATTGGAGTACCATTCTTTACATTATGAATTAAGCCGGCTGCAGGATAAACTTGTAAGGACGTTCCTATTACCACCAAAATATCCGCTTGCTCAACAATTCGTATGGCATTTTCAATTTCGGGAACAGCTTCACCAAACCAAACGATATGCGGACGAAGCTGAAAACCCTTCGGACATTTATCGCCAACAAAAAACTCAAGCTTATCGGGCGATACATCGAAAACTTCCTCAGCCCAACCAGTCGAACGCATTTTCATCAACTCGCCATGCAAATGCAATACATTAGAGCTACCAGCTCTTTCATGCAGATTATCGACATTTTGAGTTATTATTTGCACATCAAAATTTTGTTCCAATTCTGCCAAAGCGAAATGTCCCTGATTCGGTTCTACTTCAAACAATTGTTTCCGTCGAATATTATAAAAATGAAGAACCAACTCAGGATCTTTTATCCAGGCATTCGGTGTGGCTACATCTTCAATCCGGTAAGTATCCCATAATCCACCAGCATCGCGAAAAGTACTCAATCCACTTTCAGCACTCATTCCCGCACCAGTTAAAACGACTAACTTTTTCATAAAATAATTTCATTATTGCACCAACAAAGATAAAAAACAAACGGGAATTCTTCAGACATTTTATTTACATTTGCATCTTAATTATAGCTGTAATCCCAATGAACATTTCCATTAAACCCTGCACAGAGCAACAACTTCCAGAAATACTAGACATTTTCAACGATGCTATTCTCAACTCCACTGCTTTATACGACTACAAAACAAGAACAATGGAAACCATGAATAGCTGGTTTGCAGAAAAAAAAGAGCACAACTACCCCATCGTATGTGCTTTTGACGAAAACAATGTCCTCGTCCGGCTTATAAATATACGATAGAACATTCTGTGTATGTTCGTAAAGATAAACGCGGAATGGGATTAGGAAGAATATTATTGCAGGAAATTATAAAAAAAGCGGAGGAACAAAATTTCCATGTTTTAATTGGAGTGATAGACGCGGCAAATGAAGTCAGCATCAAACTGCACGAAAACGAAGGATTTCAGCTAAACGGCATTATAAAAGAAGTCGGATTTAAATTTGGTAAATGGCTCGATGCAGCCTTCTATCAGCTAATTCTTAAAACTCCGGAAAATCCGACAGATGATATATAAAAAAAAGAAACGTTCCCTGAAAAATCAGGGAACGTTTTTTTACGCGTCAAAAATTATTTCTTATCTTTCTTCACATCTTTTACTTCTTCCGAAGAAACATCTTCTGCTTTTTCTGCGCCTTTCAGATAGGTCGGCAGATTCAAACCAGCCATATTAAATAAATCATTCAATGGCGGAACCGTTTTCATCATTCCCGAAACAAAATTAGCGGTCGAGCCATTTCCATTTTCACCATTAGCACCGGAATCCCAAACAGTAATTTTATCAATTTTAATATTTTTCACTGCTTCAACCTGCGTGCGAACCAACTCCGGTAATTTTTCGATCAACAATAACTGGAATGCTTTAGTTGGATCACCTCCTGCAGCAGCAACCACTTCTTTGTAACCATCAGCC
>QKGU01000028.1 GCA_003250325.1 Paludibacter sp. | reverse complement strand
GAGTCAATTTGTCCACAATTTCAAACAATTACACAACAACGTATCCTAATGTCATATCTTATTTTTGTAACATAATACACAACAAATATCTGATTTATGAAAAAATATATTCTTTTTTCTCTATTGATTTCAACGATATCAACAATTTCGTTTTCACAAACCCCGGCATTTCCAACAGCAGAAGGCTATGGTAAGTTCTCAACCGGAGGTAGGGGAGGTAAAGTTGTATTTGTAGAAAACCTGGATGATTATATATCTTATAATAATATAGAAACGCCTATACCTGGTAGTTTCAGATGGGCTTTGGCGCAATATCCGGGTGAACCCCTGACTGTTATTTTCCGAGTTTCTGGAACAATAAAACTCAAACCTTATTTGGTTATTTCAGGATCAACCGTTAAAAATCAAAATGATATTCGCTGTTCGAGAGCAAATCTGACTATTGCAGGTCAAACTGCTCCGGGAGAAGGAATTTGTTTTCGTAACAGTAAGATAAATTTGGGTGGATCAACAAATTTAATTGTAAGAAATTTAAGATTCAGAATTGGTGAAACAGCTGAGGAAACACCTATTTACGGATATACAGTGGATGGTGTTGCCAGAGATACATTGGCACCTGCAGGTTCATTTATTCCGGGTGGTTCAGTTGGATGTGAGAATGCAACAAGGGTAATTTTTGATCATTGTGTATTTGGTTGGTCGGGAGAAGAAAATCTGACTATGTATGATAACAAATTTACGACGGTACAATGGTCTATGTTTCACGAGGCATTGTATAATGATGGACATGGAAAAGGAAACAGAGGTTATGGCGGACAACTTGGTGGCGTTAGTGCAACTTATCATCATAATTTGTTAGCTCATAATCAATCCCGTTCGCCTCGCTTAAACGGAGCAAGAACAGATACGGAAGTGCGCGTTTTTCTGGAATTCATTAATAATGTAAACTACAATTGGGGTAGCAGTGCAGCAGCATATGGTGGAGATGTAAATACAGGAACTCTCAGATCGCATACCTGCAATTTCTTAGGTAATTATTATAAACCAGGTCCTGCAACTTCTTCGTCTCATTACTTTTTTACAAACTACATTGTAAACGGAGCTAATTATCCTAAATGGCATCTTGCTGAAAATTATATGGATGGTAGTCAGTCTGCAACTTCTGATAACTGGACAGCATTTACAACTAAATGGTCGGGAACCGCGGGGACAACATTGCCTACTAAAACAGAATTGTCATCTGATACTTTGCTAATGCCACCTTCTGCTTTGATTTACAATGGAAGTTGGATTGGTTATAATCCATACAAACTTAATATTGAATCGGCTCAGACAGCATATGAAAAAGTTTTACAAAAAGTGGGAACATTAAACAGAGATTCAGTCGAAAGACGTGTAATCAGAGAAGTTACAAATGGTACCGCTATGTTTAAAGCCTCTTTGGGTACATCAGGTATTATCGATAAATCTTATGATGCCGAAGGTTATTTGACTTATGCTCCTGCCGAAGCTCCAGTTGATAATGATCGTGATGGAATGGCAGATGATTGGGAAATTGCAAACGGACTTAACCCTTCGGATGAATCCGATCGTAACCTGACAACAGCAGAAGGATATACAGCATTGGAAGTATATTTGAATAGTTTAATGGGTGAAATGATTGATCACGATTTTAGTGCTTCAGGAATTATTGAACTTAATGAAAATAAAAGTTCGATTTACCCTACATTAGTAAAGAATACTATTACGCTAAATTCACAATTACCCGTTGAATCATTTTCAATTTTGTCGTTAAATGGTCAAACTATACATCGGGGAAAGTTATCGAGTGGTAATGCTATTAATGCTTCGTTTCTTTCCGCTGGATGTTATATGCTTAGAGTAGAAATGGAGAATAAAATTGTGAATTATTTTAAATTTATAAAACAATAAAACTGAATAATATCTCCGTTTAATGGCTACTGTTGATTAGGTACAAAAATAATTTATTCTCGTCATTATATATATGTGTTAAACTTTAAATGCTATATAAGATGAAGAACTTTACGAAAATTATTTTTTCTGCAATAATATCCCTCATCTATGCAGAAGTAGGTGCGCAATGTGTGCCTTATTATACAACAAATAGTGGTTGGTCTGCATCGGAGTATTTCAAAATAATTGATATAGATGCCGAGAAACTAACGACTGCGGCCACATCTATTCCTGCTCATGACAAAACAGATGGTACTGCTACCTCTGCATTGTTTGGAACAGGAAGTTTTACTACCCCTGTTCTTTCGACCGAAGATGGAGTCATTTATACAGAAACATCTGTATTGTGGCCGGTAAACTACTATATGGCTTGTCTTGCTCCGAATTTTTATAATAGTGCTTATACTAAAGTAATTGTTAATGGTACAAGTGCATCCGGGGCAGCAATCAATTGTACTTTGAATGATAACAATACCGTAACAAGTCCGATTTGGAATAAAAAAGGTTTTATTGAATTGAGTCGTTTGGGCTCCGAAGTTGCTAATACACCTCCAAGTCGTCATGGTTATATTCAGATTGACGATTTGCCACAGGTTGAGAGAGTGCAATGGTCGTTTTCATCTACGGCATACAAACGTGGTGTAAAATGTGATATTAAATATGGAAACGGTGAATGGGAACCATTGCGTTGGGAAGCCAGCAATAATAATTCTTACGCAACTTTTTCAGAACAAGGTTATCAATTTGAGGAACTAATAAATAAAGGTGATGACCCTGAGTCGAAAATATCTTTACGCTGGAGAATTTGGGACGGTGACAGCATTCATTTTGATCAAACTAAGGCAGAACCGATTGTTTTTACAACTACGAATAGTCCTTATGCTCAACAACAGGTTGTACGCATTCATCAGATAAAGATTTATAGTGGAATTATTCCAACCTCAGCTCCTAATGCAGTAACTTCTACTATGGCTGATAACCTGAAAATTTACCGTTCAGGTGATCAGATTGTTATTTCCGAAAAAGTAAAAGCAGAACTGTTTAATATTGTTGGAAAGAAAGTATACTCTGCGGAAACAAACCGAATAGATATTAATGGTTTGGACAACGGAGTGTATGTCTTACAAGCCACCAATTCCATTGGACAAATACAAAATCAGAAGCTCGTGTTACGTTAATAAATAATACAAATAAAAAGATAATCACATGAAAAAAATTACAAAAATTATTGCAGTTGTTGTTTTGACAATACTGTCAGTGGAAGCTTCCTCTCAGGAAACATGTAGTGGGTATTATTACATTACATCTAACTCCGGTTGGTCTGAATCAGAGTATTATAAAATAATTGATGTCGATGCTGCAACTTTGACAGATGTGGCTCTTCCGAAGTTCACAGCCTCAGATGGAGCAAAAAACGCGATTGATAGTGATTTTGGATCAGGATCATTCAATACTCCTATTATGACAACAGAAGATGGTATAACTTATGTGCCAACAACAGTTAATTGGCCTGTGAAATATCATTTAGCAGCTTTTGCTCCTACAATGTATACAAGTGCATGGTCTAAAATAAATTTGGTGGGTACAAATCCATCAGGAGCAGGTCCATATCAATCGTGTACGTATAATGATAACTCTGTGAAAACAAGTGCTATATTCGGAAAACCTGGCTTTATTGAATTAAGCAGATTGCCGTCAGAAATTCTTGATACTCCTCCAAGTCGTCATGGATATATTGAGATTGATAATTTGCCTCAGGTTGAACGTATTCAGTGGTCTTATTCATCGACTTCATGGAAACGTGGTGTAAAAGCCGATATTAATTATAACGATGGAAATGGTTGGATTCCATTGCGTTGGCTTGCCAGTGATTATAGCGTATGGGAAGCTACATTTTCCGAACAAGGTTATCAGTTTGAAGAAATGATAAATAAGCAGGATGATCCGGATTCTAAAGTTTCAGTTCGTTTCAGAATATGGGATGGTGATAGTATTCATTATAAAGTAAATGCAAATGATTTGAGCTTACAAGAAAATACCTATACCGCAACCATGAAACCACTGGCTCAATATCAGACAGTTCGTATTCACCAAATTAAAGTTTTTAGCAATATTGTTCCTACAGAAGGTCCATCAGCTGTTAGAAATGTAAACGAAAGCCCAATTAAAGTTTCAGTGTCAGGTAGAAATATCATTTTGTCTGAAGAAGCACAGGTTGATGTTTATACATACGATGGAAGACATTTATATACTGGTGTTGTCAAGAATATTGATATGTCAGGGTATTCTAAAGGTATATATATCGTTAAGGTGATTGATTCTAACGGATTATTATTAAATAAGAAAATTATTTTATAATATAAATAAAACTACATAAAATGGAGAGTTGCATTATTTCAACTCTCCATTTTATGTTTTAATACTTTTTCCTTTGAGTACATATATTCTTAAAATAACGTCTTGTGGAAGTAATTGCTTATATTTGAAAACCATTTTTTGTAATAATAAAATGAAAACTAAAAACATTTTGATAATTTTTATCGTACTATTATTTTTACCATTGTGTGTCGTTAAAGCTCA
>QKGU01000134.1 GCA_003250325.1 Paludibacter sp. | reverse complement strand
TTTTTTGTTGAAATATCATATTTATATAATTTAGCAGAAGAAAATGTGGTTTCTAAAGCCTATTCTTATTAATTCAGAAATAATTAAATCGACAAAAAAAATTAGCGGTATAGTCAGTTATCGAGTATAGTGAACATAGGGTATTCTTCCTCTAAGCCTAAACCTTCAAAAAGAGGAGTAAATGCAATTCGTTAAAGATTGACTGTACCGCTTCCCATTCTACAAAACCTCAATTCATACAAATAAATAGTTTGATTTTCTGCACTCTGATTTTCATTTGAATTTTCGTATTTTTGCAGAACGACCAAACTTATGCAAAATGAATTCTGTCAGAAAAGTCCTTTGTCTACTATTTGCTTTTGTTTTCTTTGATGTCAGTTTAGTTCTTTCACAAAAAAAAGAATCTGACAATCAAATCACAGTTTATGTAATGCCCAGCTTGTATCCTCTTGATTGGGAGACTCCGGCGAGTTTGTATAATTCAATGTATTCGTGCTATTTGAAAACGATTTTTACTCCCGATAATTATTTGATAGGGCATTTGGCAGTAAAAATAGAATCAACATTTTTAACTGAGCCATTGTATATCGCAATGTCTTCATCCGACCCGAGAGAGAAAGTAGAATATGTTTTTAAGGAGAAAATAGGATTTGCTATTCTTGGAGCAGCTATGCATGGGAAATTGGAAAAAAAAGAGGAAATTCAGCATAAACTGGAGAAATATACCAAGCGAAAGAAACTAGCTTTTATTTCATTTCGGCTTAACGAGACTGCGACAAAGAGAATACTCGATTTTATCGATGTATTTACCTCGAAAGAAGGTGGAAGGTTATCTCAAAGTAACTATTATGGAGGCGCTTTTTGGCCACGCTATTATAATGAGGGAGCTGGGTGCTCCGCATTTGCACTTGCGCTATTGGATGTGGCTAACATTTTACCCCCAGAAGCGGATGATTGGCTGATTAAAAGAAAAATACCTATGACATTAATTGGAGGTAGATTCAATAATAATAAAAAGATAAAAGCTCCACTTATTCGCAATACAAAAGAATGGTTTAATGGTCCCGGAAAGGAGAGTGTTGACTATGTTTCCTTTCAAATTTATGACCCAAGTGTTATTTACAAATGGATACATGAATCTGTATCGAATGAAAATTACAAGAGGGTGGAGCAAAATGGAGTTCCTGGACTTCTGGTTGATTGCCAGGATATACAGGTCTCACCCGACGAGCCAATTCTGTTGGAACGAGAAGTTTATAATTTTTTTGTCGATAAACATTTAAAAGAATTAGAAAAAAATGAATAGCTGATATGATGGCATTGTTGTAGATTAAAATTTTGAAAGTATATGAATAAATTAATTCTTATCGTTTTACCACTTATGATATCAATAAATGGCGCTGTAGCGCAAGAGAATCCAACTTTCCAGACTCCCCCGGAAAGTATCATGAAATTGGCCGATTATCAAAGAGCACCACAGGTTTCGATCGATACAAAAAAGAAATTTATGTTGTTGACTTATCGCAATACTTATAAAAATCTGGAGGATTTGAATCAGAAAGAAATGAGTATGGCTGGTTTGAGAATAAACCCAGTGACTAATATTGCTTCAGCGACGAATTATATAAGTAATATCAAGGTTAGAAAGGTGGTGGATAAAGAAGCGGTTCAGGTTAAAGGGATGCCTGCTAATCCCCGAATTGCTTTTGTTACCTGGTCGCCCGATGAGTCAAAAGTAGCGTTTACAAATACGACAGCAACAGGTGTGGAACTTTGGGTTCTCGATATTGAGACAGCACAAGCAACTAAACTTACAGAACCGGTTCTGAATGCTAATCTTGGGAATCCATTTAATTGGTTTCGCGACAGCAAACAACTTTTAGCAAGAGTTTTACCTAAAAATCGACCAGAACTAATTGATTCGAAAAAGGAACTACCCACAGGTCCAACTGTGTCGGTGAGTAACGGGGCAACTTCTCAGAACCGGACTTATCCCGATTTGTTGAAAAATGCAGCCGATGAAACAAACTTCGTTACCCTAGCAACATCGGAGCTTTATCGGGTGGATTTGAATGCCAAAATGGAGCTTTTCAAAAAAGAAGATATGTATGCAACGGAGGCTTTTTCTCCCGATGGGAAATTCATTTTAATAACCACTTTGCATAAACCATTTTCTTATGTGGTGCCGTTGAACAGATTTCCTCAAACTTCAAAAGTGTATGATTTAAGTCGACAGGATGTGAAAACGGTAAATGAAGTTCCATTGTCTGAAATTTTGCCAAAGGGCTTTATGGCAGTTAGAACCGGAAAACGTTCGATCAACTGGAGAGCAGATAAACCGTCAACGTTATTTTTCGTGGAGGCTCTAGACGAAGGTGATCCTCGTAAAGAAGCGAAATTTCGTGATGCGGTATACCTTTGGGATGCACCTTTTAATAGAGAACCTCACTTATTGACAAAGACAATTCAGCGTTATTCGAACATTATTTGGGGAAATGATAATGTCGCGGTACTTCAGGATGAATGGTACGACGATCGAAATGAGAAAACGTATTTGATTAATCCTTCTATGCCGGGCGAAAGCGCAAAAGTTATTTTCGATCGTAATTTTCAGGATGTGTATTCCGATCCGGGTAGTTTCGAAACATGGAAAAATGAATACGGGAAATATGTTTTAGCGACGGATAAAAATTCTCTTTTCCTTATCGGCGATGGGCATACTCCAAAAGGACAATTTCCTTTTATCGACGAGCTTGATACGAAAACGCTGAAAACGAAACGCCTTTATCAATCGTCGTATAAAGACAAAATGGAAGAAATCTTCGATATCGAAGATTACAAGAAAGGAGAAGCATTAGTCAGAATACAATCGAAAAATGAATATCCTAACTATTATTTCCGGAAATTCAGAAAAAAAGATGAGTTGACTCAATTGACATATTTTCCAAACCCTTTTGAAAGCATTAAGGATGTTTACAAAGAAGTGATAAAGTATAAACGTGCTGATGGTGTTGAGCTCTCGGGAACGCTTTATTTGCCTGTTGGATACGATCGAACAAAAAAAGAAAAATTGCCATTGCTTATTTGGGCATACCCGGCTGAATATAAAGATAAAAACAGTGCAGGGCAAACAACCGCCAATCCAAATGAGTTTACGTTCCCTTATTACGGTTCGTTTGTGTATTGGGTAACTCGTGGTTATGCTGTGCTGGACGATGCAGCTTTCCCAATCATTGGTGAAGGGAAAGAAGAGCCCAACGATACGTTTATTCAACAATTGGTTTCTAATGCGAAGGCTGCTATTGATGCAGTGGATTCGCTTGGTTTTATCGATCGGAAAAGAGTTGCGGTAGGAGGGCATTCTTACGGCGCGTTTATGACGGCTAACCTTTTGACTCATTCCAATCTGTTTGCCTGCGGAATAGCCCGAAGCGGCGCTTACAACAGAACACTCACGCCATTTGGATTCCAAAACGAGCAACGAAATTATTGGGATGCTCCAGATGTTTATAATACGATGTCACCGTTTATGAATGCGGATAAAATGAAAACTCCGATTTTGCTGGTACATGGCGAGGCAGATAATAATCCCGGAACATTCACTCTACAAACCGAGCGTTATTTTCAGGCTTTGAAAGGGTTGGGTGCGCCTGCACGTATGGTTATTCTACCAAAGGAACAACATGGGTACGTGGCTCGCGAAAACATATTGCATTTGTTGTGGGAACAGGATAAATTCCTAGAAAAATATCTGAAATAGAGTTCGAAATGAGAAATTGAAAGTATTGACAAAAGTAAATCCGCTAAATGAACGAATCATTTAGCGGATTTCTTTTAACTATCCATTGTCAACAGATAACTGTCAACTGTATTTACAGGCTTTCTCCAAAATCTTCTTTGAATTTAGCCATAAGTTTTTGTGGCCAATCGCTGGTAGGTTCCAATCCTCCCATGAAGAAACGCAATACAGGTGGTTCGTAAACAAAACGCAAACCTCCGATTAAATGACGATTATCGTACAGCCAACTCAAACGATCTTCCACATATTTGATTTGAGACAGCGTGAAAACACGACGAGGAACGGCCAAACGGAGTAATTCCATATCTGCATATGTTTCGTTTCCATATTCGTCGCGTTGGTTGGAGATAGAACCGCGTTCCATTCCGCGAATCCCCGAAATTAAAAACAATGCTGCCGCCAAGGCTCCTGCTGGATATTCTGTTTGTGGTATATGGGCGCAAACCTGCATCGCATCGATATGTGCTCCCAAAACGCCTGCAGGACGAATCATTGGTACTCTTTTATTGGTTAATGAGTCAACCAGATATTTAATAAAGTTAGGACTTTGCGAAATCATGGTTTCATCCAACGTTTCGTACAAACCAACAGCCATGGCTTCAATTTCTCGGATTGAGATACCTCCATAAGTGGTAAATCCTTCGTAAAGTGGTACCAATGCCTCTAATTCCTTAATAATTTCAGGTTTGTCGGTACATATGCCACCCCCGCGTGAAGAACTGATTTTACGTGCCGAGAAATAACACAAATCTGCCATTGAAGTAAAGGTATGCAAAAC
>QKGU01000089.1 GCA_003250325.1 Paludibacter sp. | reverse complement strand
CTTAATATCCCACAGACTGAGCAAGAATAAATTTATATCCGGTTTCCAATCCCATTACCTTTAATAATTCCGATTCCTGAGCGCTTGCTCGCACTACGGTTTTTAAACCTTCGGAGGCACAATAAAGATATACGTTTTGTCCGCAATATCCTGAATCCATAAAGGCAGCATTGAAATCATCATTCTCACCTCTTGCTTTTGCGATGTAAAGCAGATTAAGCGGAGCAGTTTCTACAAAACTTTGTCGCCCCGCCAATTTTTGAAAATTCCCTTCCACCACCGGTTCCAGCTGATGTTTTTGCACATTGTAAAAATAAATACCATTGGAAAGTACGGCATAAGTTTGTAACGGATAGCGTGCCATGGAAGATGGAACGGTGCGTTTGCCGTTTGCGCGGTTTACGCCGTTGGCAACCCAAAGTATCTCCGATAAATGTTTGAGAGATAAATTTCGTGAATCGAACTGACGGTCACTTTTTCGGCGCGAAATAGTTTGCATCAAAGGTTTGCCACTTAATGTATCGGGGGCGAGAAGTTTGATAGTCTCGAATGTTTTTAGTTCCATGGGAACATTTGGATTTGATTGTCCAAATATCGCTGTGCTAATGAATAATACGATTGATAATAACGCAATTCTCATCTCTTGTAAATTATAGATTATATTTTTAGATCAACAAAATTACAACTTTTTGATATAACTTTGTGTTTCATTTTTTATTAAATGAAAATTGCAAACGAACAACAAAATAAAGAAATGGGATATACACCGTCAAAACCAAATACACTCGGACTTATTCAGCTTATTGATATAGATTTACGTGAGCTCGCTCGTTTTATCGACTGGACTTTTTTCTTTATGGCGTGGCGCATACCGGGCAGATACGAAGGTATTGAAACTGTTCATAACTGCCTTTCGTGCCGTATGGGTTGGTTACAGCAATTCCCTGAAGTCGACCGCCCGAAAGCGGAAGAGGCTTTGAAACTTTTCAAGGATGCGCAGGAAATGTTACGGCAAATGTTGGATGAGAAAATCATTAGCATTAATGCGAGTTTTGGAGTTTTCGAAGGATATGCTGAGGATGATAATGTTTTTATTCACAATAACGAACAAACGATAAAAATTCCTATGCTTCGTCAGCAGCATGCTGCGACGGATGGATTTTGCTATTCACTAGCCGATTTTGTGGCACCCGAAAATGATTATGTTGGTGCGTTTGCTACCACGGTTATTGGCGTGGAAGATTTTGCCGAAACTTTTGAAAAGGAAGATGATATGTATCATTCCATCTTGGCAAAAACGCTATCGGATCGATTGGCCGAAGCAGCTGCAGAATGGCTTCACTGGAAAGTTCGCAAGGAATATTGGGGTTATGCACCTGATGAAAAATTGACAGTGAAAGAAATGCTGAAAACGCAATATTCAGGTATTCGTCCGGCGGTTGGTTATCCATCATTACCCGATCAATCCATCATTTTTAATCTGGATCCGCTATTGAAGTTCAGTGAAATAGGTATTTCGTTGACTGAAAATGGAGCTATGTTCCCCAATGCTTCGATTTGCGGATTGTATTTTGCTCATCCAAAGTCGAAGTATTTTATGATTGGAAAAATAGATGAAGCTCAGTTTCTGGATTATGCCCGACGTAGCGATAAATCACCCGAAGTTCTAAAAAAATGGATGGCTGCCAATCTTTGATGTGATGATGTGATGATAAGCCGATGTGATAATATATTGATGAATTGATTAGAAGAGATTTCTCTATAAATACTGAAACTAACTTGCAATTTGCGTTTTCTCAATTATCGAATCATAATATCTTCAAATTTTCTTATCAACATATTTTCTTATCATCACATTACCCTGTCAACACATCACCACATTAGTAAATCATCATATCAACTAATCACCTCATCAACTAATCATTAAATCTTTGAATCATTTTTCGTAACTTTGCACTCCGAAAAACTAATCTTTATATCAACTCTATGCGTATCGATATTATTTCCGCTGTTCCCGAATTGCTCGAAAGTCCGCTGAATTACTCCATTGTAAAACGGGCGTGCGACAAAGGTCTGGTGGAGATTCATGTTCATAATCTGCGTGATTACACGACGAATAAACATCGACGCGTGGACGATTATGCTTTCGGGTTCAGTGCCGGAATGGTGCTGCAAATCGAACCGATTGATCGGATTATTAGTCAGTTGAAAAGTGAGAGAGAGTACGATGAGATTATTTACACTTCGCCCGATGGAGAAAAGTTTGACCAGAAAATGGCAAATCGTTTCTCGTTGTCGGAGAATCTGATCATATTGTGCGGACATTATAAAGGTGTGGATCATCGGATCAGAGAACATCTTATTACCAAGGAAATTACCATTGGCGATTATGTGCTTACGGGTGGTGAACTTCCTGCCGCAATAATGACAGATGCTATTGTGAGGTTGATTCCGGGTGCGATTGGTGACGAGCAGTCGGCTCTTTCCGATTCGTTTCAGGATAATTTGCTGGCACCGCCGGTTTATACCCGTCCTGCTGATTATAACGGTTGGAAAGTGCCGGATATTCTTTTGTCTGGACATCAGGCAAAAGTGGACGAATGGAATCATCAGCAATCGGTGGAACGAACCAAGCGGTTGCGACCGGATTTGCTGAATGAATAACAGTTTGTTGATTACATATTTCGCTGCAATTAATGTCGTGAGTGGAATTCTTTTTGCTTTCGACAAATATGTTGCAATAAAGGGACGAAGAAGAGTTTCTGAACGAACTTTGCATTTCTCTGAAATATTAGGAGGAGTGTTTGCAAACATTGTATTGATGTACGTGTTGCGACATAAAAATCGAAAATTCAGTTATTGGATTTGGACTTGGTTGTTGATGATTGGGTGGTTGATATTTTTATTTGAATTTAAAATAAACATAATTTAGATATGACAAACATAAAAGTGGGCGTGATTGGTGGCGCAGGATATACTGCCGGGGAACTGCTTCGTATTTTGGTGAATCATCCGAATGTGGATATCGTATTTGTGAACAGTAGTAGTAATGCCGGAAATCCGATAACGGAAGTGCATAGTGGATTGATTGGAGAAACGGATTTAGTTTTCACATCCGAATTGCCATTCGAAAAAGTGGATGCGCTTTTCCTTTGTTCGGCACACGGCGATAGCAAAAAGTTCATGGACGAAAATGAAGTGCCAGCGAGCTTGAAAATTATAGACCTTTCTACGGATTATCGTCAAAAACGTGACGATCATGATTTTGTGTACGGTTTGCCGGAGATGAATCGTGAAGAGATTTGTAAAGCATCTCACATTGCCAACCCAGGATGTTTTGCAACTGCCATCCAACTAGCATTATTGCCATTGGCTGCTGCGGGTTTGATTGTTGACGAAGTTCATGTAAATGCTATTACCGGTTCGACCGGAGCAGGAGTGAAGCCATCGTCAACTTCGCATTTCAGTTGGCGAAACAATAATATCTCTATTTACAAGGCTTTCGAGCATCAGCATTTGATGGAAATCGGACAGTCGATGCGTCGGTTGCAGGACGGTTTTGATAAAAGCATAAACTTTATTCCTGTACGTGGAAACTTTGCCCGCGGAATTTATGCTACGACTTATACTAAGTGCGATTTAAGTCTCGAAGACGCAAAGAAATTGTATAAAGATTATTATAAAGAGGCGGCTTTTACTTTCGTAACGGACAAAAATCCGGATATGAAACAGGTGGTAAACACCAATAAAGGTATTGTTTATCTCGAAAAGCACGGCGACAAACTGCTCGTTGTTTCGATGATTGATAATTTGTTGAAAGGAGCTTCGGGTCAAGCAGTTCAGAATATGAACCTGATGTTCGGACTCGACGAAAAAGCAGGATTAGGACTAAAGTCGATCGGATTTTAAAGAAAAGCCTTCGCGTAAGAATATTTTCAACTGCAAACTAAGGGTAATTTGCGTTCACTTTTACTTGTGAGACACCTACGATTTAGTTATTTCGATATAACTTATTGATATGACTGACTGAATTAAATAATTATGAAGAAAAAGATCCTTTTCATTCTCTCGCTTTTTAGCGGAATTATTATTTCCCAAGCCCAAACAACTGGAAATTATAATTTGAAAGCCGGGTTGGTATTTCAAAAAACGCAATACCTCTACTTCGAAAACGGGATTGGCATTGATTATAGTTCGGAGAAATTGCTTGATCAGAAGTTACACCTCAAATTTACTTATCTAAGCAGTCGGTTAGGAAGCGCGATCGAAACTAATGCTATTCCACAGGATAATTTTCTGTTGGGTGCTGACTGGCGATTCCTTCATACGAAAGATTTGCAGATAATGGCAGGTATAAACGCCGGATATTTTCATGCTTCTTACGGCAACGCGGCGCTTGATGTACTTCCGGCTTCGTCTGTGTTGCTGTCAGCCGAGGCCGGGCTGGTTTACAATTTTAAAATTCCGCTGTCGGCCACTCTTTCAGCAGGATATAATTTTATAAGTGGCAATGGAGTAAATGTTCCCGGATCACTGTTCCCTGTTTTTTATAAGCTGGGAATTTATTATACGCTTCCGATGGG
>QKGU01000396.1 GCA_003250325.1 Paludibacter sp. | reverse complement strand
TTACACCTTGAAGGAAAAACGCCAATTTATTCAGCAGAGTATAGAATGCAGTGTAAAGATGGTTCCTATAAATGGATTTTAGACAGAGGGAAAGTAATTCAATATGACAACAATGGAAATCCGATTAGATTTATCGGGACACAAAAGGATATCTCAGAGAGAAAACACCGGGAAATGTTGCTTGCCCACGAGCAATACCTAGTAAATGCATTAATGGAAAACACAACGGAAAGTGTGTTTTTCAAGGACTTAAACAGTCGATACATTCGTGTAAACAAGGCTTTTGCCAACAGTTTAGGATATCCTGATGCCGAATCTATTATCGGAAAGTCTGATTTTGATCTTTTCAGTAAAGAATACGCAAAAAAAACAGTATCTGATGAACAGGAAATAATACAAACAAACAAGACGTTTAATGAAGAAGGAATAATAAAATTGCAGGATGGCACTGAGACATGGATATTGACGAATAAAATGCCATTGAAAAATCCAAATAATGTTACTATAGGGACATTCGGAATATCTATTAATATTGATGAACAGAAAAGAGTAGAAACAGCCTTAAAAGATTCGCAAGAACAACTAAAGAAATTCGCAGCACATCTGCAAAGCGTTAGGGAAGAAGAAAGAGTACTTCTGGCAAGAGAAATTCATGATGAGCTGGGACAAATCTTAATTGCACTAAAAATTGATTTGGGGATGTTGAAGCAAGAAATCAGTGTTTCCAGCAAAATAAATAAGAAAGAAATTGAAAAAAAAATAAATCAGATCCTCAGCTTATTGGACAATACAATAAAAACCACAAGAAGAATAATGACTGGTTTAAGACCAGAAACACTTGAATTAATGGGCTTAAACGAAGCCATAAAATTATATTCTGCGGAATTTGAGGAAAGACACAAAATCTTCTGTTCGTTCGAAAGCACTATTGTCGACAGAGACATAGATGATGAACTGTCTGTTGCATTATTCCGAATCCTTCAAGAAGCACTTACCAATGTAATAAAACACTCAAAAGCCAGTGAGGTAAAAATACGTTTAGAAAAAACAAGCGGTAAAATTCTTATGGAGATTGCTGACAATGGAATTGGCATCGATAAAAACATAGAAGTAAGAAAAGATTCATATGGACTCATCGGAATGAGGGAAAGAGTATTAATACTGGATGGAAATATCAGCATTGAAGGAGATGAAGATTCTGGAACTACAATAAAAGTGGAAATTCCATATAAGCAAACTAGTTAATCTCTTTTTTGAGCAAAACAAATGAAAACACTAGTATGGATTGGATTTTGTCAGGCACTTTTTGCGGCACTTTTAATGTTCACAAAAAAAAGAAGTTCCGCTTCGGATAAGATTCTGTCTGCGTGGCTCACCTTACTGTCAATCGAATTTCTTACTTGCGGCTTAGATTACGAGATATTTAATGAACCACTCCTTTCTAGTTCGTTTTTACTTTTCAATCCGGCTCTATTCCTATACATAAAATCACTTACAGTTCCTAATTTCAAGCTAAGGTTAGTCCAGTTATTGCACCTGCTTCCATATCTGGTTTTCGAAGTATTTGCATATATGATTCAGGAACCGTTCGATCTGACCAACTTTTTCGAACATGACGACAGATTCATTTACAGAATGTCGTTCTCGATCGCCAATGTCGTTTCATGGCTGGTTTATAACCCGATAAGTATAATATACGTGCACAAACACCGAATGAACTTACACAACGAACAATCAACAATTAAGAAAAACGAAAATCTGGGTTGGGTACTTTTTGTATCGATATTCTATGTTGTTTATTGCATCGTTGCACTTCTGTTGGCCGGAACCGTTTATTTTGGGAAATTATACCCGCTCATTCCACATATATACAACTATTCAATTCTACTTTTTCTTGTGTATGTTCTGAGTTTCTACGGACTATATCAAACCAAACTTCCTGCAAAACTTTTGTCAAAAGAAATAAAAAAAACGCCATATAAAAATTCATCGCTGAACGAAGAAATGAAGCGGACGATCAGCAAAATGATTATCGAATATATTGAAACCCAAAAAGCATATCTCAATCCGGATCTTAGTATGGATATTCTATCATCTGACCTCAAGGTTCCTAAATACCAACTCACCGAGGTATTGAATACTGTTATAGGTCAGAACTTCTTCAGGTTTGTGAATAAGTACCGTGTCGACGCTGTAAAGAAAATGCTTGCCGATTCAAATAATAAATTCTCGATAGAAGCTATTGGTTTCGAGTGTGGTTTTGCAAGCAAAACAGCCTTCTACTCCGTATTTAAGGATTTCACAGGGAAGACTCCCCTTACCTACCGGAATAAATAACCTTCAGCTCAAGTTCGATTTTCGTAATCAGTACTACAACTACCTCTCCCACTTTTAAAAACCGGACTTAAAACCCGAAACATCTTTCTATTATTGCATGTATAAAGAGCAATAATATGAAAACAAAACAAATTTTATTGACAGGAGGTTCCGGGACTGTAGGAGGTGAGATCCTGAATATTTTGTGTAAACGCTCCGAATATAGCATCACTGTTTTCGATATTTATAATAAGAAAACAAAGAGCTTATTAAAAAAATACGGGGCGAATATAAACTTTATTGCCGGCGATATCACCAACGAATCGGAAATTAAGAATATTTCTTCCGGATTCGATGTTGTGATTCACCTGGCCGCATTAATACCGCCATTGGCTGATGAATATCCGGCACTCACAAGAAAAGTGAACGTGGAAGGAACCCGATCACTTATCAATCATATTCAGGAAACTTCTCCCGAAGCCTTTTTCATCTACAGTTCATCCATTTCGGTTTACGGCGATCGCTTAAAAACACCTTACATACGCGTGACTGACCCATTAAAAACCAGTAATGGCGATGTATATGGACAATCCAAACTCGATGCGGAAGTGATTGTACGAAACAGTTCTTTAAAATGGACCGTATTTCGCTTGGCAGCAATCATGAAAAACCACAGAATTTCGAAGCTAATGTTTCACATGCCATTGGATACCCAATTTGAAATTTGCACGGCTGAAGATACTGCAAGAGCTTTTGTGAATGCTATTGACAACAAGGATATCCTTAGCGGGCAGGTTTTCAACTTAGGAGGTGGCGAAAAATGTTGCATCTCGTACAATGAATTTTTGAAAAAATCATTCAACATTTATGGACTGGGGAAACTGAATTTCCCCGAACACGCTTTTGCCGAACAAAATTTCCACTGCGGCCGACTGATTGATGGAGATGAACTGGAGAATCTTCTGCATTTCAGGAAAGACACCTTTGATTCTTATTTTGAGAAAACAAAAAAATCAATCACCGCTTTTCAACGATTTATTATTTGGTTATGGCATCCATTTATAAAATGGATCCTTTTGTTGCAATCTGAACCATATCAGGCTTATCGAAGAAAAGATGAAAAATTATTAAACCATTTTTTCAGAGTCTCCAATGTGTAAAATTTCTAATATAACAGCGACCAGCCGATTGAAATTTCTCTTCATTTGCATGATGCTGGCTTCCGTTGTTGAATCTCAGACGTTGATGGTAACTATCAAAAATATTCAAACAACAAAAGGACAACTTTGTATCGCTATTTTCAATAATCAGGAGAGTTTCGAGCAACAAAAACCGATTTACACCTTACACCTGTCGAAAGAAAATGTAACCAATGGAATCTTAAAAGTCGATATCCCTTTCAAAGCAGGGAATTATGGATTATCCGTTCTCGATGACATCAATAACAATAGCAAAATGGATTATCATCTGTTGGCTATCCCGGCAGAAGGGTTCGGGTTTTCGGGATATATGAGCAAGGGATTAAGCGTTCCAAAATATAAAAACTTTAGCTTCTATCTGGAAAAGAACGAGCGCAAGGAAATTGTAGTATTGCTCAGGTATATTTAAAGAAGATTATAATATCAATACTAATGCAAAACTGACAACAACCAAGCCTACAAAACCTATAATTAATGGTCTACGGATAGCTACATTACCTAAAACAATAGAATAAAGCATCTTTATTAAGTTATTACTTGCCGTTGCAATTACAGTGGCAGAAACGATTGAGGTTATAGCAATATGCTTGCTGGAATCCTGAAACAAGCTCATAATGTATGGGTCGATATCGGTAACACCGACAATAAACGACAAAATACTTATCCCGATATTTCCATAATTGGTAACAACAAACCCTGTAAGCACAGAGAAGAAAGCGAACAACAATCCAAACAACAACGCTGTTTTGAATTCCAAAGGGTTTTTAGTGGCTTTAAATTCAGTGTCCGGAGCATTATTTTTCTTGTTTGTGAACAACAAATAACCAACAAATAGTAGGTTGGCAAAGATTAGTATAAGAAAATAAGGCAGGAGTCCCATCGCGACCGGAACATTGAAAATAAACGCCAATAAAAGGATTCGAATATACATCATTCCAGTTGCTCCCAAAATTCCGGTACTTATGTGTAATGAGTTATTTTCCTCTTTGCTTTTTCGGGCTAGTATCAGCGTCGTAGCGGTGCTACTATACAATCCTCCAAGTACTGCTGAAAGTAATATCCCTGAATT
>QKGU01000150.1 GCA_003250325.1 Paludibacter sp. | reverse complement strand
TTTTTATCTGTTCAAATTACGTTTACAAAGTTCGAACTAAAATAACTGATATGTGATACTGAAATTATTAAGGTATAATATATCTGATTGCTTTAGATGTGCATCGTGAAAATGCCTAATGTGATTTGACGTGAAAAAAAAATTAATTCTGATATTACTTCTCTACTTTGTTTCTGCATATGCAAATGCGCAGGTAAATAAAGACACGCCCAATCTGAGTTTTGAAAATGGGTCACTCAATAATTGGAAAGTTTATACTGGTGAATATTATTATGATGATGTAACTTCATCTTCAACATATGGTCAGTATACATATAGATGGACACAACAAACAACTACCGATAGAATTAAAATTATAACAAATAATTCCTCTACCTACGATCCTGTAATTGCTTGTGATTTACTGACAAATCCCAATGATAAGCCTGTTGTAAGATTGGGAGTCCCGACAGTTTGCGAATCTTGGAAAAATGGAAATCCATATCTGAAGTATTCGGCAGCTGAAAAAATCGAATACTCATTTAAAGTAACCAAAAATACAACTCTTTTTACATATAGCTTAGCGGCAGTTTTACACGTACCAGCATCCGATAATCATTTAGGTGAGCAGCGACCCGCTTATAATATGGATGTGTTTGTTAGAGACAGTTTGGGGGTGAATTATTCACTTCCATGTAGTTCGTACAATTCTAAAGCTGCAAATGGCGGTGGATTGCTACAAAATTCAAATTGTTTAAGTTCAATAGCTGGAACTAAACGACTCGAATATGTTTATCAACCATGGATAACCGGGAACATTGATTTTTCAGATCATATTGGAAAAACTGTTACTGTTATTGTTACTACTCATGATTGTTTGCTGAATACTGGCAGTAATACAGATGTAGCCGGAAATCATAGCGCATACGGGTATTTTAGAGCAGAAACCAGCAATATAGAGTTGAACTCATTTAGTTGCGAAAACGACGATGCAACCATTATTGCGCCGGAAGGTTTTAGTAGTTATGTGTGGACACGTTCGGATGGAAAGACTATGACTATTCCAAATCCATTGCAACCCAATGTTATGATTGTTGATAAATCGCTGAATTTGAACGATGTCGTTTATTCATGTGAAATGGATAATGCAAATAGTGCTTGTGGAGGAATAAAAGTATATACAACAATAAATACTGTTAAATTACATCCTGATTTTACAAGTGTGGCTGTTGATGCAGGAAAAATTCAGTTTACAAATACAAGTACTGCTGAAGGCGATTCGATCACAAATTATTATTGGGATTTTGGTGATGGTATCGGATATTCTAATGCCAAGAATCCAACTTATTTGTATTCAGAATTTAAACCTTTTAATGTCAAACTAAAAGTAATCTCAAGTAAAGGTTGCGAAAAAACAATCAGTTATAATGTTTTACCAACTAAACAACTTATTGCAAAAATATTTCCTCCTGTCAATCTAGTTTATAATGGTCAGACCAAAGAATTTACTGATTGGGTAAATATCAGTGGATTACAACGAAATGTTGATTATTATATTCGTTATACAAATCTTCCCGGAACACCGACATACACGAGTTATACAGCACCAACCACTGTGGGTGATTATAATGCAACCTTTGAGTTGAGTTATTTGTCGTTGCTGAAATATTATATGGACTCAGTTCCCACCCAGGATTTTACCATCACCAAAGCTCCGCTTACTGTTACAGTTGATAATGTAACGAAAACCTATGGACAAAACATTAGTTTGCTCCGGGAAGGATTTACACAAAACAAGTTTATGTATTCCGGCGACAAAATATACGAACTGGAACTGAAGTGTGGCGGACTAAAGGATACTGCTTCGGTAGGTGTATACACGATTAAAGCTGATTCTGCTATTGGGTTGGGTATAAAGAATTACGATATTCAGTTTGTAGATGGAGAGCTCACTGTAAATCGAAGAACATTAAATCTACAAGCAGTCGATAACTCAAAGATATATGGCGAACAAATAAATCCCAAAGGTAATGAATTTTTTGTTGCGCCGGGGAGTTTTGTGGGAACGGATAGTATCTCAGCTGTTTCAATTCAATGTAATGGGTTTGATAAATTGGCAGTGATTGGTACTGATACGATTAAAATTGTAAGCGTTGCAGGTAACAGATTGTCCAATTATTCTATAAATATAAAATCCGCTTTGCTGCAGATTCAAAAGAAGAAGATTACAATAAAAGCGAATGAATTGACAAAAATATATGGAACTCCCTATTCATTTACTGGAAAAGAATTTAGTACTGACTTTACACAATTTGTAGGGAATGATTCGATCTCGAATATTGAATTTATTTCTCAGGCAATTGCAATGAAAGCAATTGTTGGTCAGTATAGTTTGACGATAAAAGATGTATTTGGCTATAGACTTGATAATTATGACATAAGTTTAGTGAATAATGTATTCAATGTAAACCCAATGCCGATAACTATTACTGCCCAAAATAATAATAAAGAATACAGTGATATATTTAAATTTTTCGGAAATGAATTTGTCACAGATAAGCCTTTAATAACAGGTGATACCGTTTCGTTTGTATCATTGAAAAGTAGTGGAAGCATTGAAACAGCACCAATTGGGAAATATGATATCCTTGCCTCGCTGGCATATGGCGCAGGAACTTTGAATTATAATTTTACCTATGTTAATGGTGAATTGAATGTTGTTAGGAAGAAGATATTCGCTACATTAAATCCACCAATATATTTTGGTTATAATGCTAAAACAAAAGACTTTACAGCTACTTTAAATGTTAGTGGGTTAGTGCAAAATGTTGATTATTTCATTCATTACACGAACAGACCCGGAACTCCGTATTATGACTCATATAATGCACCTACCGAAGCAGGTGATTATACTGCCGTGTTTGAATTAAGCAGTTCTTCTTTGTTGAAATATGAATTAACAACAACTCCTGTGGAGAATTTTACTATCACTAAAGCACCATTAACAATCACCTCCGATAATATTGTTAAGCTTTATGGAGATAGTATAAATATGAATACGCTGAAATATGCATTTAAAACAGACGTAAAACCATTGTATGGAAATGATAGAATCGATGAACTTGATTCCATTCAGGTTGGTGGGGTGTGTTATGCTGATACTGTGGGTAACTATCAAATTATTCCGTTGAATGCAAAAGGGGAAGGTGTTGAAAATTATGAAATTAGTTTTGTTTCCGGAAATCTGACAATAAAACCAAAATCAATTACTTTAAGAGCGGTAAACGCTATTAAGGTTTACGGCGATAGTATTAATTCTGTCAGCAAGAGTTTTTATATTGACACAAATGATTTGGTTGCAAATGATACAATCTTTACAGTTGTTCTTGCCTCTGCAGGTTTACAAACAAACGCACCTGTTGGTACTTATGCAATAAAAGCATCCGGGGCAATTGGTCGTGGACTCAAAAATTATATTTTAAACTATGCCGATGCAATACTTCAGGTAACGAAGAAAACCATTTCGGTTAGTGCCAATACTGTCACTAAAATGTACGGAGCTGACTATGTTTTTAATGGATCTGAATTTACAACAGATAGTACCCAGTTTGTTGGTTCTGATTCGATTGCGTCGTTGCAACTAAGTTCTGTAGGAGGAAATAAAGTTTCCAATGTAGGAGAATACAGTATTTTGATTAATGGTGTCAACGGTTATAGACTGGAAAATTATACTATAAACAAGGTGAATGGCACACTTAAAATAATTCCAATGCCTGTTACTGTCATTATTGATACTATTTCAAAACCGTATAGTGAATTATATACCTTAACAGGTAAAGAGTTTAAAACGGATGTATCTTTATTAAATGGAGACGAAATATCCTATCTGGCTTTGAAAAGTAATGGTGCTTCAATATCAGCACCCGTTGGCGAATATGATATAAATGTGATGCAGGCTTATGGAATAGGTACCGGTAATTACAATCTCATTTATCAGCCAGGTAAACTTTTGGTAACTAAAAAACCGCTTTCGGCACAATTGATAGCTCCCGACAATCTTGTTTATAATGCTCAAATGAAAAGCTTTACAGTTACTATAAATATAAACGGATTAATTCAGAATGTAGATTATTATATCCGTTATACAAATAAACCGGGTACTCCGGAATATAATTCAACGATTCCGCCTACTGTTGCCGGCGATTATATCGTTACTTTTGAATTGAGTAATTCCTCTTTATCGAAATATGAACTTACATCAATTCCCCAACAGGACTTTACCATCACAAAAGCGCCGTTGACAATTACATCTGATGATGTTGTGAAAGTTTATGGTGATAGTATAAATCTGACTACGCTAAAATACGGATTTAAAACGGATGTTAAACCGTTGTACGGTACCGACAAAATTAACGAACTGGATTCTATTCAGTATTATGGGGTGTCTCGCGCGGATACGGTTGGTGTCTATTCTATAATTCCGTTGAGAGCAAAAGGACAGGGTCTGGAGAATTATCAAATTACTTTCGTGCCAGGAAAACTTACTGTAAAACTGAGAAATATTACAGTCAGAGCATTAAATGCAATCAAAATTTATGGAGATAGCATAAATCAGTTTAGCACAAGTTTCTATGTCAATTCAAATGATTTGGTAGC
>QKGU01000367.1 GCA_003250325.1 Paludibacter sp. | reverse complement strand
TTGCTCAATACTTCGTAGGCTTCAGCGGCTTCCTTGAATTTTTCTTCAGCTTCCTTGTCACCCGGATTCTTGTCGGGGTGATATTGGATGGCTTTTTTTCGGTATGCCTTTTTTATTTCTTCGGCCGAGGCATCTTTGCTAACACCCAAAATTTCGTAAAAATCTCTTTTTGTCATGTTTCTTTCATGTTTTGGGGTTATTCGCCAATGACAACTTTGGCAAAACGAATAACCTTCTCGTTTAGCAGGTATCCTTTCTGGATGACATCTACCACTTTGCCTTTCAGCTCTTCGGTTGGAGCGGGAATTTTAGTGATAGCTTCGTGCAGGTCGGTGTCGAAATCCTTTTCTTTTGCTTCGATTTCCTTAACACCGTTTTGTTTCAGAAAGTCCTGAAATTTGTTGTATATCAGCGTGACGCCTTGTTTGATGGCGCTTTCGTCTTCCACTTCGCCAAAGGCCGACATTGCCCGTTCAAAGTCGTCAATCACTGGCAAGATTCCGTTCAGGACGGTTTCTCCGCCTGATTTCATCAGTTCCATTTTTTCTTTCAAGGTCCGTTTCCGGAAGTTGTCAAACTCAGCTTGCAGACGGATGTGTTTATCTTTTACTTCTGCCAGTTCGTGTTTTGTTCGTGTGTTTTATCTTTCTTCGACTTTTTCTTGTCCTGATGTTCGTCTTTGTGTGCGTCTTCTATTGGTGTTTCGGGGGTAGTTTGTTTGTTGTTTTTTGTTTCCCGGGTTTCTTCTGCACTTGTTTCTTGCTCGTTGATTAATTTATCTTCTGCCATTTCTTTTATTTTATCATTGTCGGACTGACAGTTTACAAAAATGCTGCCATTGGGAATAGAGGGACAATTTGGCACTCATGTTTCATAACTGGCTGACAAAATTATAAAAACAAAGGCAGCACCAATGTACCGCCTTCGTTGTTAGGTATAGATGTCACATTATTTTAATAATTGCTGTAAGGTTTGTTCCAGGTTCGGGCCGCGAAGGTTTTTGGCAACAATGATGCCGTTTCCGTCAATCAGGAAATTTGAAGGAATAGAGCGAACTCCGTAAATGGCCGCAAATTTTGCATTCCAGCCTTTCAGCTCGCTAACATGATAATCCCAGCTTAAACGGTCGTCTTCGATCGCTTTTTCCCAAGCTGTTTTTTCTTTGTCGAGTGATACGCTGTAAATGGTAAACCCATCTCCGGCTTGAAATTTTTTGTTTTTGAATTTTTCATAGGCTGCTACAACCGTTGGGTTTTCGCGGCGGCAAGGACCGCACCACGAAGCCCAAAAGTCAATCAAAACCATTTTTCCGGCCAGCGACGAAAGCTTTAGTTCTGCTCCATTTGCAGATTGCCCGGTAATTTCCGGTGCTTTATTGCCGATGTCTATCCCTATTTTATTGTCGTCGCCTGCATGACTGTTGATGAGCAGGCCAATTAGAAGGATGAATGAGATTGCTATCTTCTTTTTCATATGCAAAGAGTTAAATATTTTTATATGATTCTGCCTGACAATAATAATAAAACGAGAGTAAAAAATGCCCAGTCGGTTTGTCTTTTAAAAAATATTAACAAACGATGTACTGTCAGTCGATTCGGGTGATGGCAGCGCCAATATTGTTAAGCCGTTCATCAATGTTTTCGTATCCGCGATCTATCTGTTCGATGTTGAATATTTTGCTTTTCCCTTGAGCCGAAAGGGCTGCAATCAGCAAGGCAACACCAGCCCGGATGTCGGGTGAAGACATGATTGTACCTCGCAGTTGATACTTTTTATTTAACCCGATAACAGTTGCCCGGTGCGGGTCACACAAGA
>QKGU01000110.1 GCA_003250325.1 Paludibacter sp. | reverse complement strand
AGTTTTTGCGCCCTTTCATGCACATAAGCATCTTTTTTGTTGGAGATAATTAAAGGAAATGTGAATTTTTGGCTACCTGAAAAATAGTTAACAATGTTTTCTGCATTTGAGCCTGATCCAGAGGCGAAAAGAGCGATTTTAAGCGGCATAAAAGAATAATTTGGGCTGCACAAATGCAACTGGTTTGTGCAAAAAAAGCATTTTTTTTCAATAAAAACGAGGTTATGTCGAGAAAATTTGTTTCCTTTGCACCGCAAAATTATAAAACAATTTCTATTTATAAACTTAAAAACAAAAATTATGTCAGAAGTTGAAGCTAAAGTAAAAGCTATTATTGTAGACAAATTAGGCGTAGAAGAAGCAGATGTTGTACCAACAGCAAGTTTTACAAACGACCTTGGTGCTGATTCATTAGACACTGTAGAATTGATTATGGAATTCGAAAAAGAATTCGGTATCTCTATTCCAGACGAACAAGCAGAAAAAATTTCTACAGTAGGTGACGCTATCGCTCACATCGAAGCAATACAAAAATAATCTTATTCCACGAAATAATTTATGGAATTGAAAAGAGTAGTAGTAACAGGTTTAGGAACCGTTAACCCGTTGGGAAATTCCATCGCAGAAATGTGGGGGAACGTAGTGAACGGAGTAAGTGGTGCCGGACCTATTACTAAATTCGATGCTACACCGTTCAAAACACAATTTGCATGTGAGGTAAAAGATTTCGATCCGTCGAAATACTTCGATCGTAAAGAAGCCCGTAAATTGGATATTTACGCTCAATATGCAATTGCTGCGGCAAAGGAAGCTATCGAAAACAGCGGACTGGATTTAGAAGCTATTGACAAAGACGAAGTCGGTGTTATTTTTGCTGCTGGTATTGGTGGTATCAAAACTTTCGAAGAAGAAATTGCTTATTACTATACCAACAAAGAGCAAGGACCTAAATTCAATCCTTTCTTTATCCCCAAAATGATATCGGATATTGCTGCCGGACAAATTTCCATCATGTATGGATTCCGCGGTCCGAATTACTCAACTGCATCGGCATGCGCGTCGTCAACAAATGCGATTATCGATGCATTTAATTACATTCGGTTAGGCAAAGCCAATATTATTTTAGCCGGAGGTGCCGAAGCTGCTATTACCCCTGGTGGTGTGGGTGGTTTCAACGCGCTAACAGCTTTATCAACCCGCAACGATGAGCCAGAAAGAGCTTCTCGTCCATTTAGCAAAAGCCGTGATGGTTTTGTTATGGGTGAAGGTTCAGGCTGCCTGGTATTGGAAGAACTGGAACATGCGGTAGCGCGTGGAGCCAATATTCTTTGCGAAGTAGTAGGAGGTGGAATGTCGGCTGATGCATATCACCTGACAGCAACTCACCCTGAAGGTCTTGGTGCAATGTTGGTTATGAAGCGTGCATTGAAAGATGCCGGATTGAATCCTGAAGATGTTGATTATATTAATGTTCACGGAACTTCTACGCCTGTAGGGGATATTTCCGAGCCAAAAGCGATTTTAAGCGTATTTGGAGAACATTCATACGATCTGAATATCAGCTCGACTAAATCAATGACCGGACACCTGTTGGGTGCTGCCGGAGCTGTAGAGGCTATTATATCGGTTCTTTCGGTAGTGAACGACATCGTTCCTCCAACCATCAACTTCACTGAAGGTGATGTAGATCCGGATATTGATTATAAACTTAATTTCACATTTAATAAAGCGCAGAAACGTACTGTTAATGTTGCTTTGTCCAATACTTTTGGCTTTGGCGGACACAACGCAAGTTTGATCGTTAAGAAATATTCAAAGTAAGTTTGTGATTAAAAATATTTTAAGAAAAATAAGGCTCTTTTCGAACGCTCGAAAAGAGCCTTATTTGCTATTTCATAAGGTGTTGGGATTTTATCCCGATAATATTCAATACTACCAACTGGCCGTGCGCCATAAATCTGTATCCATCCTCACCGAAAATGGAAAACATCTGAGTAACGAAAGACTCGAGTTTTTGGGAGATGCTATCCTTAATTCTGTTGTGACGGACATATTGTATCGTCGGTACACCGATGAGCAGGAAGGTTTTCTTACCAGTACGCGTTCTAAAATAGTGAAACGCGATTCATTAAATCATTTTGCAAAAGAAATAGGGCTCGATAAGTTGATGAAAGTCACAAAGTACGTTAATGATAATACTAACAATAATATTTACGGAAATGCTTTCGAGGCTATTATGGGGGCTATCTATCTTGATTATGGTTATAAACAATGTAAGAAATTTATTGAAGATAGACTTTTCAAGACGCTTATTGATTTAGATAAAATTGCAGAAGATGAGGTGAACTTTAAATCCAAACTGATAGAGTGGTGTCAGAAATATAAACTGCATTCTGATTTCGTTTTGGTCGATGAGGTTTTGAATGGAATGAATAAGCATGTTTTTACCACTCGTTTGACTATTGAAAAAAGTGTTATCTGTGAGGCGGTGGGTTCAAGTAAAAAAGAATCGCAGCAAAAAGCGTCTCAAAAGGCTTTGCAACTTATTCAAAATAATCCTGCTTTTTTGATGAAAATTGAAAAAGATAAAGCGACTTACAATGAGAATTCTGAGTTCATCCAAAACGAAAATTCCAACCTTGATTGATAATTAGGCATCATCTTTATAATTTCTCTGCTGCACACTTTTAACTAAACTGTGCATAAATATTATATTTTATTTCTATCTTTGTATATGATTGATTTCTAATACAAAACCAAAACCGATAGAAATATGGAAAATCTTCATTTCTCACAATTAATTTCGATTCAGGCAAAAAGATATGGCGAGAAAACGGCCATTTGTCGTCGTGAAGAAATAACAGATGAATGGGATGAAATTTCGTGGAACTCTTTTGCCATGCAAGTAGATAATGTCGCTAAGGCATTTGTAGAAATTGGCTTGCACGAACATGAGCGTGTTGCTCAGTTCTCGCAAAACATGGCTGAGAATCTGATTGTTGACTTTGCTCTGTTTTCCAATAGAGCTGTCATTGTACCTTTGTATGCTACTTCTACCGTTTCGCAAGTTGAGTATATTATAAACGATGCCGAAATTGGAATCATTTTCGTAGGTGAGCAATATCAATACGATGTGGCAGTAGAGGTTTCTAAAAAATCGAAGTTTCTGAAGAAAATCATTGTTTTTGACCGAAAAGTGGTGATATCAGATATTGAAAATTCGATGTTTTATAGCGATTTTCTCAAACTTGGTGAAAAATCAACCCGGCATTTTGAAGTCGAACATCGCAGAAATGAAGCGAACGAAGAAGATCTGGCTTGTTTGCTTTATACTTCCGGAACTACCGGAAATCCTAAAGGTGTAATGCTTCCGCACAGCTGTTTTAATGAGGCAATGCGGTTGAATACTGCCGTTTTGACAAGTATTACGGATAAAGACACTTCTATCGCTTTTTTGCCTCTTTCTCACGTTTTTGAACGTACCTGGTGTTATTTGTGTCTATTCATTGGCGTGAGAATATATATCAATCTTCGTCCAATGGAGATTCAGCAAACGATCAGGGATGTACATCCGACGCTGATGTGTTCCGTGCCTCGTTTTTGGGAAAAGGTATATGCTGGTGTTCAGGAAATTATTATGCAGTATTCTCCACATATGCAAGGAATTGTTGCTTGGGCGATTGCTACTGGTAAAAAGCATAATCTTGATCATTTGAGATTAGGGAAAAAACCGAATTTGTTGCTTGCTCTAAAATACAAAATTGCCGATAAGCTAATCTTCTCGAAAGTAAAAGAGAAGTTAGGTATCGAAAACGGTAATATGTTCCCAACTGCTGGTGCTAAACTCGCTGATGAAATTGCTTTGTTTTTCCGAAGCATTGGAGTTCCTATCGTTTATGGCTACGGATTGACTGAAAGTACTGCCACCGTTAGTTGTTTCGATTATGTAGGTTATGAAATAGGCACTGTAGGAACTATAATCAAAGGTGTTGAAGTGAAAATAGGAGAGGACAATGAAATTCTGCTCAGAGGAAAAACAATATTCCACGGATATTATAATAATCCCGAAGCCAACAAAGCTGCTTTTGATGCTGATGGCTGGTTCAAAACCGGAGATGCTGGTATAATAAAGGATAATTATCTGATCATGACTGAACGGATAAAAGATTTGTTTAAAACATCGAACGGAAAATATATAGCTCCACAGGAGATTGAAACCCGACTTGTTTTGGATAGGTACATCGAACAGGCTGCGGTGATAGGGGACGAACGCAATTTTGTGACAGCAATCATAGCTCCGACCATTCCGGAGGTCGAAAAATTTGCTAAAGCTAATAAAATTAATTATTCCAGCGTGGAAGAGTTGCTGAAACAACCTGAAATTTATAATTTAATAATGGGCAGGATAAAAGTACTTCAGAGTGGAATGGCTGAATATGAGAAAATAAAGAAGTTTACATTAATTCCAAAGAGTTTTAGTATCGAAGCAGGAGAATTAACTAATACTCATAAAGTGCGCAGAGCTGTAATTATGCAGAAATATAAATTCAATAGTCCGTTAGAAAAATATAATAATTAAGCGGCTTTCGTGCCGAAATACAGTAGTTCTTTGACATGGTGGTGACTTTTTAGGGTTTTAGGTTTTATACCGAAAGTCTCAATAAATCGGTTTAACAGAAACGCATTG
>QKGU01000356.1 GCA_003250325.1 Paludibacter sp. | reverse complement strand
TTCAATGGAAGCAGCAGAGAGTACAGTAAGATTCAATGTCGCCAGACTATCGCAGTTGAGTATATTTTTTAGCGTAGCCGTTTGACTTTCTGATTGAGTAAATGTCAATCCGTTCCAAAGATACGGCAGTTCATTTTCGCAAATGGTTTTGTTTTCTGTTGTGCTTGCAGGAGGGATAACCATTGTTGAGCTTTCTGTGTTACTGTACAGGATGGTTCCTTTTAATGTTTTTACTGTCAGCGAAATAGTATAAATGCCCGCAGCGCCTGGTGTAATTGTTGGATTTTGAATGTCTGCCGATGGAAAGAAAACCAAAGGTGCTGGTCCTGTACTTGTCCAGCTATAAGTAACAGGTGCACCTATTGCTCCTGAATAATTTCCAATCAATGATATTGGTTCTCCAAGACAGCTCAATGATGGAACATTTTCTTCTGCGTCTAATGTTCCACCGGCATCCATCAGTTCTGCAAAGGTAAAAACCGAGCCAGGCGCACCGTTACAGTTCGCAAAATCTATTGTCCCAATATGTATTCTTTGGTTGTTGCTGCAATCACTACTTAAACCTCCCGCCCAGACTTTGATTGTTGAATTAGCAGGTAGACTCAAAGTACTTTTATTGTTGAATCCTATCGTTGCAGATGGAGTGAGTCCTTTCGTGACAGAAATCTGAGGAGTGTCAAAATAGAAAGTGACCATGGTATTAGAACCATTCAACTGTAATTCTCCATTTATAATTATTGGTCCCATGGGGGCAGTGCTTATTCCTGAGGTAGAAATTACATTTCCGGCATTTATCGTGACAGAATAATTTCCTGCTATTTCACCCGGGTAATTTGTTGCCGCAGCCCAGTTAGTACCGTCGAAAACCTGCCATGAAGCAATGGATCCCCAATCTCCACTACCATTTGATCTGAAGTCTCCAATGTTTTGTGCGTGAGATATAGTATCTGAAAAAAACACGTAAATAATGATGTAAAAAACTAGTTTTACAAATCTATTTCGCAAGCAGAAATGCATAATTTTGTAAAAGCGGGAGAAAATTTAAATAATCAAAAATTATTAGTTTGAAAACGCACAGATAGGTTAAGGCAAAAAACAGATAATTAAGTATTGAAAAAATACACTTCTTCAAAAAAAATTAATCTTTCATGTTTTCTTTGAAGAAATAATTTTGTTAAAAACAAATTGTTTACTACTGAAAATGTAATAGTTCAAACTAAATTTACCCAAATCAGAATATTTTTTTTTGATTGTCAAATTTATATAAATTATCGGAATTGACAATTAATTTATACAATGTTTATTAGTTTATTTTACAGATGTTGAACTTGACTTTCAATAAAAATGTATTTGCATTTTTATGTAAATTAAAACGGTTAACAGCCACGATCACTTAACAAAAGTTGAAGGACTGAGAGAAAATGTGTTTTGAATTCTCAATGGGATAAATCTAATTCGCTTAAAATTAATATTTTACCTGATAATGAGTATTCTTTTGTCATTTCAACTTCTTTTTGTATCTTTGCGCCCTATTTGTTTTAAAGTCAATATAATGTCTAACCTACTAATTTATTAGTAATTAAAAAATTTCAGAAATGGAAGAAAACAAAATCAATGCGGAAGAAGTAAACTCAACCGTAGAAGAAACAGTAAACCAAGAAACACAAGCAGTGGCTGAGGCTCCTGTAGTTGAAGAAGCTCCTGTTGCAGAAGTAATAGAAGAAGCTCCAACAAAAAAAGAAAAAGCTCCAAAACCAGTACCAAGCGGTGATTTCGACTGGGATGCTTATGAAAAAGGAACCACTATCTCTACTGATGAGAAAGTGAACCTTGAAAAAATTTACGACAACACTCTTAACGCTATCAAAGACAAAGAGGTTGTTGAAGGAACTGTTATTTTAATCAACAAACGCGAAGTCGTTGTTAACGTTGGTTACAAATCGGATGGTATTGTTCCAATGAGCGAATTCCGCTACAATCCTGACCTTAAAGTAGGTGATAAAGTAGAAGTTTACATCGAAAGCCAGGAAGACAAAAAAGGACAATTAATTCTGTCTCACAAACAAGCTCGTGCAACTCGCTCTTGGGATCGTGTTAACGCAGCTCTTGAATCACAAGAAATTGTTAAAGGTTTCGTAAAATGCCGCACCAAAGGTGGTATGATCGTAGACGTATTTGGAATCGAAGCATTCTTGCCGGGATCACAAATCGACGTGAAACCAATCCGCGACTACGATGTATTTGTAAATAAAACAATGGAATTCAAGGTGATCAAAATCAACCACGAATTCAAAAACGTTGTTGTTTCTCACAAAGCACTTATCGAAGCTGAACTTGAATTACAGAAAAAAGAAATTATCGGTAAACTTCAAAAAGGTCAGGTTCTTGAAGGAACAGTTAAGAATATCACTTCTTACGGTGTGTTCATCGACCTTGGTGGCGTAGACGGATTAATCCACATCACCGACCTTTCATGGGGACGTGTTTCTCACCCGGAAGAAATCCTTACATTGGATCAAAAACTGAACGTTGTTATTCTTGACTTCGATGATGAGAAAAAACGTATCGCTTTAGGTTTGAAACAACTTTCTGCTCACCCATGGGATGCTCTTGATGCTAACCTTAAAGTTGGTGACAAAGTAACCGGTAAAGTTGTGGTTATGGCTGATTACGGTGCATTTGTTGAAATCGCTCCTGGTGTTGAAGGTTTGATCCACGTTTCAGAGATGAGCTGGTCACAACACTTGCGTTCTGCTCAGGACTTCCTGAAAGTAGGCGACGAGGTAGAAACTGTAATTTTGACTCTTGATCGCGAAGAACGCAAAATGTCTTTGGGTATCAAACAATTGAAATCAGATCCATGGGAAGCTATCGAAGAACGTTACGCTGTAGGTAGCAAACACGTTGCTAAAGTTCGTAACTTCACTAACTTCGGTGTATTTGTTGAAATCGAAGAAGGTGTTGATGGTTTGATCCACATTTCTGATTTGTCATGGACTAAGAAAGTAAAACACCCATCTGAATTTACTCAAATTGGTGCTGATATCGATGTTCAGGTATTGGAAATTGATAAAGCAAACCGTCGTTTGAGCTTAGGCCACAAACAATTGGAAGAAAACCCATGGGATGTTTTGGAAACAATGTTCACTGTAGATAGCGTACACGAAGGTGTTATTATCGAAATGTTGGACAAAGGTGCTGTAGTTTCTCTTCCTTACGGTGTTGAAGGATTTGCAACTCCAAAACACTTGATCAAAGAAGATGGCGCTCAGGCTCAGGTTGACGAGAAACTTCAGTTCAAAGTAATTGAGTTCAACAAAGATGCAAAACGTATCATTCTTTCTCACAGCCGCATTCACGAAGATGCAAAACGTGCTGAAAAAGCTGAAGTTGCTGCAACTGCCGATGAAGAAGCTCCTGCAAAGAAAGCTCCAAAACGCGCTAAGAAAGAAGAAGCTCCAGCTTTATCAACTCCTGCTGTTGAAAAAACAACATTGGGTGACATTCAATCATTATCTGATTTGAAAGATAAAATGGAAATGGCTGCCGAAAAAGCTGCTAAAAAGGAGAAAAAAGCAAAAGCTGCTGAAAAAGATGCAGAAGAAAACGCATAATTGACTTTTTAATATAAATGAAAATGGCTGTTTGAATTTCAAACAGCCATTTTTTTTATTTCGTGAAATAGTTCAGTTTTTTTCTCTCAAATTTCAGCGAGTCTATTTGAAGCAATTTTGCAAAACTCCTCACTGATTTCGAACCCGATAAAATTGCGGTTAAGCAACTTAGCGGCCACGGCCGTACTTCCCGATCCCATAAACGGATCAAGCACTAAATCGCCTTCATTACTACTTATTTCGATAAATGGCGTACAAACTTTCAACGGTTTTTGCGTCTTGTGATTCGTTCGTTCTTTTCCCATGCAGATAGGAGCCTGAATGAAATTATGCATTTCGTTTACCGGCTTGTGATTCCATGTCTTTGGAGTTCCTTTTGAAAAATGAACCAGCATTTCCATGCTATTTGCAAACATTTTGCGGGTGTAAATGGCAGGAAAAGGATTCGTTTTGTGCCAATGGATTACTTTACGGAACTGGAAGCCTACCCGCTCTACCATTCTGTTCAGATACGAAACAAAATCGTCGCCACACCATAAATAACCTGCACCACCGGGTTTGCAAACGCGGAAGCATTCAGTCAGCACTTCTTCGAGAAACTGAAGATATTCTTCTTCCGACGAAAAACCATCGAATTCGAATTCGGTGACCACGTCTTTGTGGTTCTTCAGGCTTTTTACGTTTTTGGCGCGGTACTGGTAATAAGGTGGATCGGTAAAAATTAAATCAACGCTGGAGTCGGGCAGCTTTTTAAGCCCCTCAAGACACGATTGTTGATGAATTTTGTTGATTTTCATTTGTTAGTTTATAGAGTTCATAAAGCTTGTAAAGTGAAAAGTTTATAAAGTTAGAAAGAAATGAAAATCACCCACTTTATAAACTTTCCACTTTCTAACTTTATAAACTGTTATTCATTATTTTTAGCTGCAATGAATGAACTTAATTCGTTGGATAAAACTTTATTTTCGTTTTCGATTAATAGCGATTTTATTTCAGGATTTTGATAGAAATTAGCTTTCAACTGGTCGTTGATGGTTTCGTACATCCAGTATTTCGATTGGGCATTGCGTTTGAAGTCGAAATATTTGTTTGCTTTCACAAAATCCACATATCTTTCCACCATATCCCATACGTCCGGAATTCCATTTAGTTCTACCGAAGAGCAGGTAATTGCTTCGGGAGTCCAGCCCGATTCATGTGGTGGAAACAAGTGCAGTGCATTCTGGTATTGCGCTTTGGCAACTTTGGCTTTGTCAATATTTGTTCCATCGCATTTATTAATGGCAATTCCGTCAGCCATTTCCATAATCCCGCGTTTAATGCCCTGAAGTTCATCGCCCGTTCCGGCTAGTTGTATGAGAAGGAAGAAATCGACCATCGAATGAACCGAGGTTTCTGATTGTCCAACACCGACAGTTTCCACAAAAATTGTATCGAACCCGGCAGCTTCGCATAGGATAATGCTTTCACGGGTTTTACGTGCTACACCTCCCAACGATCCCGCCGATGGCGAAGGGCGGATAAACGCGTTTTTCGCAACCGAAAGTTCTTCCATACGGGTTTTGTCACCCAAAATACTTCCTTTTGAACGCTCGCTACTTGGGTCGATGGCGAGTACCGCCAGCTTTTTGCCGGAGCGAATTAAATGCATTCCCAACGCTTCTATAAACGTACTTTTCCCAGCTCC
>QKGU01000046.1 GCA_003250325.1 Paludibacter sp. | reverse complement strand
GGAGAAATCCTCTTTTTTGCTCTAAAAACGAAAAAACACTAAAGATAACTTCCTGAGATTTGAATAGACAGAAATTTATTCAAAAAAACGGAATTCTCTATTTCACACGAAAGAGGCTGGCTCATTTTATTTTGAGACAGCCTCGTCTTTTTTATTATAATTGACTGAAAACTATTTCTTTCCAACCAGTTCTTCTGCTCTTGCCAATGCCTGATTGATATTGCTACAGATATTTTGGTCGCCAATTTTATCTTCGATTCCGGCTTTTAAAAGCACCTGATGCACTTCATCAGTCACACCCGAAAGTAAAAGCTGAACTTTATCTTTTTTCGACAAACGGATAAGACTTTCGAGGTTATGCACCCCTGTGGAATCGATAAACGGTACTTTACGCATTCGGATAATCCGAATTTTAGGCTTATCGCCAACCTGTTTCATCGTTTCTTCAAACTTATTGGCTACACCAAAAAAGAACGGTCCTTCAATTTCGTACACCTCCACTCCTTTCGGAATAGATAATTTTTCAGATTCTGTTGAGCCTTCGTCTCTGTCAGCTTCTTCCAATTCTTCCTTGAAAAGTGAGATAGAAGTAGTCTCGGAAATACGACGTAAAAACAACAAGACAGCTAACAATAATCCAACTTCAATAGCTATCGTCAAATCGAAAATAACGGTCAGCAAAAAGGTAGTCAGCAATACCGCCACATCCGATTTTGGCGTTTTGAGCAACGATTTGAAGGTGCGCCATTCGCTCATATTGTATGAAACCACTACCAATACACCCGCCAGACAAGCCATTGGAATATGTTTGGTCAGACTTCCCAAAAACAACATAATAAGCAGTAATACCACAGCATGAATAATTCCCGCAATCGGTGTTCGTCCCCCGTTATTTATATTGGTCATTGTTCTGGCAATAGCTCCTGTGGCTGGGATTCCACCAAATATAGGTGTCACCACATTGGCAACGCCCTGAGCAATAAGTTCTGTGTTCGAATTGTGCTTATCACCAATCACACCATCAGCAACCGTTGCCGAAAGTAATGACTCAATAGCTCCCAACATGGCAATAGTAAACGCGGTGGGCAACAACAATTTTATTGCTTCAAAATCGATTTTTGGAGCAGCAACTTTTGGTAATGACGCATCGATTGTAAAGCGATCGCCAATTGTTTCGATTCCCTGAATTCCAAAGTGATTTCTCAAAAAATAAGCAACAACAGTCATGACAACTAACGCAATCAGCGAACCCGGAATTTTATTAGAAAACTTGGGAGTGTAAGCAATAATTAATATAGAAACAATACCAATTCCTACAGACCATGGATTTATCGTTTCAATAAATTGTCCATAAGTGATCCATTTATGAATGAAATCGCCGGGCATCTTATCTATTTGCAATCCCAAAAGATCTTTAACCTGCGTGGCGAAAATAGTCAATGCGATACCACTGGTAAACCCAACAATCACTGGAAATGGAATAAATTTAATCACACTGCCTAGTTTCAATACTCCCATGGCTATGAGCATAACACCGGCAATCATGGTTGCAATGGCCAAACCGGTTATCCCAAATTCCTGAACAATTCCGTAGACGATAACAATGAATGCACCCGTTGGACCTCCAATCTGAACTTTGCTCCCACCCAACAATGAAATTATAAACCCTGCAATAATAGCAGTATAAAGTCCCTGCTCCGGTGTAACGCCCGAAGCAATACCAAAAGCAATCGCCAAAGGCAATGCTACAATCCCTACAATTGCTCCCGACATTAAGTCTGAATAGAACTGATCCTTCGAATAGTTCCGAATTGTACTGAGAAGTTTCGGTTGAAAATGAATTTTCATTTTTTTAAGCTTTTTGTAAACGGGTGCAAAGGTACTGCTTTTCAACTAAGATTATTCAAAAAACACACTTTTTCATTCAGGAAAGTTAACTTGTCGCTAATAACTTTTTCGGTTCAATTACGTTACATACTCTAAAATGTGTAATTTTGCATTTCATTTTTTAACTAACATTACTAACTATTTTTCAAAAAATAAAAAACTAGAAGTACAATAAATATGTGGAAATTAAATCAGTTTAATTATAACCGCAGACCGTCCGACGAAATTCGTATCGGAGGCCTTTTACTTGGAGGTAGCAATCCGGTCAGAGTTCAGTCGATGGCCAACACCGACACCAACGATATAGATAATTCAGTAGCACAATGTTTACGCATAGTAGAAGCAGGCGGAGAATTAGTTCGCTTTACGACTCAAGGCATTAAAGAAGCTGAAAGTATTGGAAAAATTCACGCTTCATTGCGCGAGAAAGGCTGCTCAGTGCCATTAGTCGCCGATATTCACTTTAATGCTAACGCTGCCGATGTAGCCGCCACTAAAGTGGAAAAAGTTCGTATAAACCCGGGTAACTATGTAGGCAGTATAAAAATTGGCGACACGTCAGATTATACTCCCGAAGAGTTTGAAACCGAATATCAGAAAATAAGAGCGCGTTTTATTCCTTTTCTTGATATTTGCAAACAAAACAATACCGCCATTAGAATCGGTGTAAATCACGGTTCACTGAGTGAGAGAATGATGAATAAATATGGCGATACTTCTCGCGGAATGGTTGAATCATGCATGGAATTCTTGAAAATCTGCAACGAACAGGATTTCCACAACGTAGTGATATCCATGAAAACGTCCAATACAGTGATGATGGTTCAAACTGTCAGGCTGCTGGCGGAAGAAATGGAAAAAGCTGATTTACATTTCCCTTTGCATTTGGGAGTTACAGAAGCCGGAGATGGTGAAGATGGAAGAATAAAATCAGCCGTAGGAATTGGGGCTCTTTTAAATGACGGTATAGGCGATACCATTCGTGTTTCACTGAGTGAAGAACCAGAAGCAGAGATTCCTGTTGCCAAACTTTTAGTAGAATATGTTTCGTCGAAGAAAAATCACGAAGTCATAAATGCCATTGAAAGTAATCAGGTTTCCCGTTTTGAATACAGCAGAAGGAAAACCCGCATTGTAAAAAATATCGGAGGAGAAAATGTGCCTGTGGTAATTTCCAAAGCCGGCAATCATACAATTATTCCAGATTATATCCTGTCCGGTGACTTTATTCAGGCTCCCGACCACAAACAATATCCTGTTTACTCGGCATCGGAAATTGAATCAATATACATGGATCCAGCTGAAATCATTTTTATCAAAATGCAATTTCAGGATTTGAATTCAAAAGTTATCAACGCATTAAAAAAGAACGAAAAAACTGTTGTACTTCTTGAGACGAACCATCAAAACGGAACTGCCGAACAAAGGGCTTTCTTTCACACTCTATTGAATGAAAACTGCGATGCACCTGTAGTTCTTTGCAGAAAATATAACGAAGACAGTCTGCAGAATTTGCAAATAAAATCGGCAGCTGACTTTGGAGTATTATTTATTGATGGTATGGGTGATGGAATTTTACTCGAAAATGACGGCGAAATTTCTGCAGAATCAGTCAATTCTGTTGCATTTGGTATTCTTCAGGCTTCACGGGTAAGAGTAACAAAAACGGAGTTTATCTCCTGCCCCGGCTGCGGACGTACCATGTTTCATCTCCAAAGTGTGATTGCGAAAGTAAAATCAAGAACTTCGCATCTTAAAGGGTTGAAAATTGGTATTATGGGCTGTATTGTAAACGGACCCGGAGAAATGGCAGACGCAGATTATGGTTATGTGGGTGCTGGACGTGGTAAAGTAAGCCTTTACAAAAAGAAAGTGTGTATCGAAAAAAATATTTCGGAGGAGAACGCCGTTGAAAAACTGATTGATTTAATAAAAATAAACGGTGACTGGCACGAATAATTAATTTTTCAAAAACAATATTGTTTATAATTTGTTTTTATTTACATTAAGAGAAATTTTAATTAAATTTGTAACACTAAAAGCTAAAGTATATTTACGAAAATCATTGTATATTCTCTATTAAAAAACAAATAAACAATAAAAATTAAAAGTATGAAAAAAGTTTTTTATGTTCTTTTAGTGGCACTGTGTATATCAAGTGCAGCTAATGCTCAGGTAGATGGTAAAGCAATAGGTATCCGTTTCGGGTATGGAGGTGAAATTTCTTATCAACATCCGCTTGGAAATGCCAACCGTCTTGAACTTGATTTAGGCTGGAATGGCTGGGGTTTAGGTCTTAATGGTGTTTATCAATGGGTATGGGATTTATCAAGCCTTGCCGATGGAGTTAATTGGTATGCAGGTCTTGGAGCTGGAGTAGGAACATATAGCTATACAACCTCTGGTTTTAATGTAGGTGTTTTAGGTCAGGTTGGTATTGAATACAATTTCAACATACCATTACAGCTTTCGCTTGACTATCGCCCCGGATTCTTCTTCCTGAATGGTTTCCATGGAACTTACGATGGTATCTGTTTAGCTGCACGCTACAAGTTCTAAAAGATCTCATTCTTATAAAAAATCAAAGAGGCTGTCTCAAAATAAAATGAGTCAGCCTCTTTCGTGTGAAATAGAAAATTCCGTTTTTTTGAATAAATTTCTGTCTATTCAAATCTCATGAAGTTATCTTTAGTGTTTTTTCGTTTTTAGAGCAAAAAAGAGGATTTCTCCTGTTCCTTACGCCAATTTCACGGCATATTTGGCAATATTATGCGATATGCAGAGCAACCCAAACTCAATGTCGACCTTTTCCAGACCGCGTA
>QKGU01000284.1 GCA_003250325.1 Paludibacter sp. | reverse complement strand
AATTTTAAGTTCACGCCTCCCATAAAATTAATTCCCGGCATTGGGTAACCATAGTTTATTTCGTATTGTTGGTTCAGCAAATTATTCCCTGCAACAAAAAGTTCCATTTGTTTAAGCGGGTGAACGGACAAACGCGCATTCAGTAAAAAATAATTTGGCTGAATAACCGATGGAACATTCAACGCTGGATTTGGGAAAATAAAGGTATATAACTTTTCAATATATTGAGAAGATACATTCAAATTCCAGATTTTATAGCTGTAATTTGCACTGATATTCAGTTGCTGACGTGGAGCAGCTAAAACCGCTTTGCTTAAGTCAACATAGCTGTAGTTGGCATGCAGAAAGAGATTCTTGCAAACAGCATATTTCGCTGAAAATTCGATTCCCTGATTAGAGAATGAACCTGAGTTTTGTCTGACAGGAATTCCGCCCGGCGCAATTACCTGTATGAAGTTTTCTCCAACAACTTTAAAAACGGTTAATTCGAGATTCAATTTGTAATCCAGCAATGATTGTAACCAACTGATCTCATAATTCATCAATCGTTCCGGTTTTAATTCTGGATTTGGAACAAATAAGTACATTTCCATAATAGTAGGACTGCGGTAACCCTTAGAAACAGATGCTTTAAAAGAGGTCGAAGTTGTAGGATTATATGTCAGACCAGCTAATGGAGCAATTTCAGTTCCGAACTTGGAATTGTTTTCTATGCGTAAGCCGGCACTAAGAGTGAAATTTTTAAACAAAGTTTGTTGAGAATACAAATATCCGGCTAATTCGTTTACAAGTAATAGTGAATCGTGAGCAAAACCTGAGTTAGAAATTCCGCCATATTGTTTAAAATCAACTCCGAAAGTTGTTTTGTTTCCATTATATAGTTTTGCAGTTTGATAGAGCATTATTCCGCTATTTCTATCTGTAGAATGAAAACCATCGCTCAAAGTGTGTTCTCCAAAATTATGGTAGATTTTTAATGCTCCTTCCAGATTTTCGTATTTGTTTTCCAACGAAACAGAAGCCTTTCCACGTGTAATGTCAATGCCAAAAGGTTTTGGTGTGGCCGGCAGCGAATGAGCTGCAACGGTTGGTCCGGGAATAGAATCAACCATACCATTATCATTCCCTTTGTATTTTGCAATGCTAAAATCACCCGTCAGTAAGATGCGTTTATTCAATTCATAGCCGACTTTTGCATAACCATTGGTAATATTGAAATCAGTATTAGTACGTGTTCCGTCCGTTTTGTCGTGATTAACCGATGCATAAGCACTCAGTTTGTCTTTTTTATAGCCGATTGAACCAAAGTATTTTTGAGTATTATACGAGCCGTACGAACCACCCAAGTTTATTTTAAAGCCTTCGGCGTGCTGTTGTTTGGTAATAATATTTATTGCTCCTGCCATAGCGTTCGAACCATAAAGAATAGATGCCGGTCCACGAATAATTTCAATTTTCTCAACATCCGAAGCAACGTAAGCATCCGAAAGAGGATGCCCAAAAATGCCCTGGTATTGAGGATGACCATCGATAAGCACCAAAACTTCAGTATTGGGCGAACTGCTTATTCCACGCATACTGATTGAACCAGAACCACCTGTAGATACTCCAAAGCCGAAAATGTTCCGCTCCGTAACAAATATACCCGGGGCAAAATAATTTAATGCAGGAAGTATATTGATCTGACCTGTACTTTCTATTTCTTTTTGTGTGATTTGCGAAACAGATAATGGTACTATTTTTCTTGATATTTCTGTTTTTGAACCCGTTACCACGAGTTCGTTTAATTGAACACTATCTTTAAGTACCTTTTCATTCGCTTGCAATAAAGTAGTTGATGAGAATAGGGAAACGATAATAAGTATTTTTGATAAAGAATGTTGAAACATTTAAATGTGTTTTTTAAGATGTATATTTATTTTAAGAAACAAAAATACGTATAAATGTTTCACTGGTACAATGAAAAATTGTATCTTTGCAGTTTGTAAAATTACTAAATTAGGACTGAAACCATAGTGAATTTTTCAGTTTTAGTTCTATATGATGTTTAAAACAATAAAAACACAATGAATAAAATTATCAGCAAAGAATATTTCTCTGCTAATGTAATTAAGTTTGAAGTAGAAGCTCCTCTGATTGCAAAATCGAGAAAAGCGGGGCATTTTGTAATGGTAAAGGTTGGACAAAAGGGAGAACGTATTCCTCTGACTATTGCTGATGCCGATATACAAAAAGGAACCATTACACTTGTCGTTCAGAAGATGGGAGTTTCTTCGTCGAAACTTTGCGCATTGGAAGCCGGCGATTTTATTACCGATTTGGTTGGTCCTCTCGGAAAAGCTACTCATATCGAAAATTTCGGAACGGTAGTTTGTGCTTGTGGTGGTGTGGGTACTGCACCTATGATGCCCATTGTGGCAGCTTTGAAAAAAGCGGGAAATAAAGTGATTACAGTATTGGCTGCACGAACAAAAGATTTGATTATTTTGGAAGAGCAGATGCGCGAAAACTCGGATGAGGTGATTGTAATGACCGACGATGGTTCTTATGGAAACAAAGGGCTGGTTACTAATGGTGTTGAGTCTGTGATTAATCGTGAAAATGTGGATCTTTGTGTTACAATTGGTCCTGCGATAATGATGAAATTTGTTAGCCAATTGACAAAAAAATATGAAGTACCTACGCTCGCTTCTTTGAATACCATTATGGTTGATGGAACGGGAATGTGTGGTGCTTGCCGTGTTAGTGTTGGAGGAAAAACAAAATTTGTGTGCGTGGATGGCCCTGAATTCGATGCTCATCAGGTGGATTTCGATGAAATGCTTATGCGTTTGGGCGGATACAGAGACATTGAGCGGGAAGAAAACGAACAATATCAATCTACCATTAAAAAATAATTAGTTACAAGAATTTAGTTACAAGCTACAAGTCTAAAGTCAAAGGTCGAATGATAATGGACAACGAACTAAACTTTGTTTCCTTGTAACCCGTAACTCAGAATATTATCTCTGAAAAAATAGGACAATAATTATTTTCTGTTACTAAAAAGAACAGTATTACTGAACATAATATTTTATGGATCATAACGAAGAAAGAGCTTTGCCTTGGCGCGACGAGTTGCGCAAATCGATGAAAGCAAAAGAGCGGACTGATATTCCCCGCGTTCACATGCCGGAGCTCGATCCGGAATATCGCAGCCACAGCAGAGTGGAAGAAGTGAATCTTGGACTTACGTCTGAAATGGCAATGTTGGAAGCAAAACGTTGTTTGGATTGTGCCAATCCTACATGTATGTTGGGTTGCCCGGTTGGAATCGACATTCCCAGATTTGTAAAGAATATAGAACGTGGAGATTTCTCCGAAGCTGCAAAAACATTGAAAGAAACTTCGGCTTTACCTGCTGTTTGCGGTCGTGTTTGTCCGCAGGAAAAACAATGTGAAGGTCAATGCATTCACTTGAAAATGAAAAAAGAACCGGTGGCGGTAGGCTATCTGGAACGATTTGCAGCCGATTGGGAACGCGAAAGTGGAAATATCTCAGTTCCTGAAGTAGCTGAACCAAACGATATAAAAATTGCTGTAGTAGGTTCTGGTCCTGCAGGTTTGGCTTTTGCCGGTGATATGGCAAAGTTAGGTTACGAAGTGGTTGTTTTTGAAGCACTGCATGAAATTGGCGGTGTACTTAAATATGGAATTCCAGAATTCCGTTTGCCAAACGAAATTGTGGATGTGGAAATTCAGAATTTGCAATCGATGGGCGTTCATTTTATAACGAACTGCGTGGTTGGAAAAACCATTTCAATCAAAGATCTTGAAGACGATGGCTTTAAGGGAATATTTGTTGGAAGTGGTGCCGGATTGCCTCGTTTCATGAACATAAAAGGCGAAAACTTGGTGGGAGTGATGTCATCGAACGAATATCTGACCCGCGTAAATTTGATGGATGCTGCCAATCCACATTCCGATACTCCTGTTTTCAAAGGCAAAAAAGTAGCGGTAATCGGTGGTGGAAATACTGCCATGGATTCCGTTCGTACTGCTCGCAGATTAGGTGCTGAAAAAGCGATGATCGTTTATCGTCGTTCGGAGGAAGAAATGCCTGCACGTGTGGAAGAAGTGAAACATGCAAAAGAAGAAGGAATCGATTTTCTTACCCTTCATAACCCGATTGAATATGTTGGTAACGAACAGGGGCGCGTTACTCACATGTTGTTGCAGGTGATGAAATTAGGCGATCCGGATGAATCTGGTCGTCGTTCGCCGGTAGAAGTGAAAGGTGAAACAAAGCTGATTGAAGTTGATGAAGTAGTGGTAAGTGTTGGTGTGTCGCCAAATCCGCTTATTCCACAATCGGTGGAAGGATTGGAAGTGACCAAATGGGGAACTGTTGTGGTTAATAACGATACAATGCAATCGGCTGTACCAATTGTCTTTGCCGGAGGCGATATTGTTCGTGGTGGTGCAACGGTTATTTTGGCCATGGGAGATGGTCGTCGTGCTGCAAAATCAATGGACGAATGGCTTCGCTCGCAGCAATAAGAAATACATAATTCAAAATACAAAAATGAGGCTGTCTCAAAACTAGTCAAATTCAAAAAGTTAGTTTTAAATTATAATTTTAAATTATAACTTCTCTTTAAAAACAACTCCCAAAACTGCTATTATTTACATGTCAAATAGCTAAGTTTTGGGAGTATTTATTATAAATAGTTTCAAATTGAAAGTTTTGCCAATTTTAAAAATGGTTTTGAGACATCCTCATTTTTATTATTGAGTCGTGATTGCTGTGAATAAATTATGCTCCCAGCGAACATAGTGCTTCAAATACCAAAATAGCAGGCCAAACGATCGCTTTTAGGAAACCAAGTACGCCCAGCCAAAAAGAAGTTGCTTGAGAAATGAAATAAATTGCAGCACCAATTAATCCGAATCCGTAAACCGCTCCACCGGATGCTGTTGCCTGATGATTTCGGTTGTGGTTGCAATCACATTTTTTGTCTTCGTTCATAATGTTCTATTTTAAAAGGTTGATTTTGAATTTAATTTCGAAACACAGTTGCAAAAATAATTAAAAAATCGTTCCTGAAAAATTTTATCTAAAATAGATCAATTCCCAAATAAAAAAGAGGCTGTCTCAAAATAAAAATCGAGTCAGCCTTTTTTTTGTACGGTAATTTGGTATATTGAAGAATTTTTATTATCTTTATATCGTTGATATACAATTAAATATATGCGATTTAAAGAATGTATTCAGAATAAACAAGAGTTATTTCCCTATACTTTTGATGATTTTATACCTCAAAACGATCCGGTTCGCATAGTAGATTCTATCGTAGAACATTTGGATTTGAGAAAATTGCTTAATCGTTACAAGAATGTAGGCTGTCCGGG
>QKGU01000256.1 GCA_003250325.1 Paludibacter sp. | reverse complement strand
CCATCTAACTATGAGTCTGTTCTATGTCCCAAATCTTTCAGTCGAGAACGTTCTTCCTGAAGAAGAATCGCAGCACGCTGTAAAAGTTTTGCGGTTGACTGTTGGTGACGAAATTGAAATTGTTGACGGAGTGGGTGGTTATTATAAAGCCTTAATTACAAATCCTCATCCTAAACGCTGCCAGTTCGAGATAAAAGAAATTGTGAAAGAGTTTGGCAAGCGGGACTACAAACTTCACATTGCCATCGCTCCTACTAAAAATATCGAGCGTCTCGAATGGTTTATTGAAAAAGCTACCGAAATAGGAATTGACGAAATCACTCCGATTATTTGTCGGTTCTCTGAGCGGAAAATCATCAAAGAAGAACGATTGAAAAAAATTATTGTTTCCGCAGCCAAACAATCTATAAAAGCTTATTTTCCTAAGTTAAATCCGCTTTGCACTTTTGATGAATTTCTAAAGAAATATCAGAGTTCGCAAAAGTTCATTGCTCATTGCTACAACGACGAAAAGGTATTGTTGAAAAACGCAATCGAAAAAGGCTCACATGTAATCATTCTGATTGGACCGGAGGGAGATTTTAGCAAAGAAGAAGTAGAAAAAGCAGTTTCGACGGACTTCTCTCCTATTTCACTGGGTGAAAGTCGGTTAAGAACGGAAACAGCAGGATTGGCAGCTTGCCATACAGTTGCAATCATGAATCAATAACTCACCTTATTTTTGATCTTACAAACGCCTCATTCGAATTAATGCGAATGAGGCGTTTATTTTTTGAAAAAGATTAAGTTTATCTGAAAACAATATTTATATTTGCAATAAAATGGAATAATTATTCTAAAACTAAATTAATAAGATTAGACATTTTCCATTGAACGCAACCTTAAATCAGAAAAACACAAAATGAGGAACAATGAGAATATTGATTTCCGTTATGGGGAGGATGAACTAACCATTGGCAAGGCTCTCGATCTCGCCAGAGGACTCAGTAAAGGAGTTTTAACCGAAGCCGTTCGTGACAAGGTAAACCGAAATCGTGAAGTTGTTGAGCAAATCGTTCACAAACAGAAAAATTGTGTACGGCATAAATACCGGATTTGGACCATTATGCACCACATTAATCGGAGAAGAAGATACCAAAAAGCTACAATATAATTTATTGATGAGTCACAGTGTTGGCGTTGGAAATTGCATTGACAAGGAAATTGCCAAACTAATGATGATCCTAAAGGTTCACGCGCTTTGCAAAGGTTTTTCCGGAATTGCGATTGAAACTGTTGAACGAATCATTTGGCATATTGAGAATGATATTATACCCTGTGTTCCAGAACAGGGCTCAGTGGGTGCTTCCGGTGACTTAGCACCGCTTTCCCATTTGTTTTTGCCGCTAATAGGAATGGGTAACGTGTGGTACAAGAATGAAGTAAAACCCATGTCTGATGTCTTGCAACTTTTTGATCTTCAACCTGCCGAACTTGGTCCGAAAGAAGGATTAGCATTGATAAACGGAACACAGTTTATGAGCGCTCACGCCATTATTCTGCTGGAAAAATTCCAGAATAGCCTCGATCATGCCGATATTATTGCAGCTATCAATCACGAAGCCATGCTCGGGTCGGTGAAATGTTTCGACAAAGAACTTCACGATCTTCGCCCCTATTCAGGCAGCATTTATGTTGCAAAAAGAATGAGAATGCTTCTCAAAAATTCGGAGATTGTAAAATCACATCGTAATTGCCATCGCGTTCAGGATCCATACTCACTTCGCTGTATTCCTCAGGTTCACGGTGCATCCCGAAACGCATGGCTACATTTGAAAGAAACG
>QKGU01000347.1 GCA_003250325.1 Paludibacter sp. | reverse complement strand
GTACGACAAATATAAAACTTTAAAATTATAAAACAAATGTATTGAAATTAAAATTAATATTTTTAACTTTATAGCCTTTTACAATAACATCTAAATATCTGATATATTATGAAAAAAGTATTAGGACTGGATTTAGGAACTAATTCTATTGGATGGGCGCTCATTATGCAAGATTTTGAAAATAAACAAGGTGAAATCCTTGGTATGGGAAGCCGGATAATTCCGATGACACAAGACGTTTTGGACACTTTCAGCGGCGGAAAACCATTGGAAACACAAACGGCTGCTCGTACTGGTTATCGTGGTACACGCCGAATCCGCGAACGATATTTGTTGCGCCGCGAACGCTTGCACCGTGTATTGAATGTTTTGGAATTTTTACCGCAACACTATGCCAATGAGATTGATTTTGAAAAACGGTTAGGACAGTTTTTTGACGAAACCGAACCTAAATTGGTTTATAATGACAAAGAGTTTATTTTCAAAAAATCATTTGACGAAATGCTGGTGGATTTCAAACAATCTCAGCCTCAGTTATTCTATACAAAATCAGCCGGCAAGGAAACCAAAATCCCTTACGACTGGACAATTTATTATTTGCGTAAAAAAGCATTAACCCAAAAGATTTTAAAAGAAGAATTAGCTTGGATTATTCTCAATTTTAATCAAAAACGGGGATATTATCAACTAAGAGGAGAAGATGATGAGGATGCAACCAGAACCACGCAAACGAGAATATATTTTGATACGCAGATTGTTGTTGAAATAGTTGATACTGGTTCTGTATATAAAGGATTAAAAGTCATACAAATAAAACTGGGAAATGGCGATACCGGAAAATATTTCTCAAAAGAAATCCCCAATTGGATTGGAGTACAAAAAAATATTATTGCAACTGTTGATTTGGATAAAGACGGAAATGACAGATTTGAAGATGATGGGACTTTAAAAAGAAGATTTTCCATTCCTTTGGAAGAAGACTGGGAGAAGAAATGGAAACTGATAAAAATTAAAACCGAAAAGGAAATTAAAGATTCACATAAAACTGTTGGTACCTATATTTATGATAGCTTACTACAGAAACCCAATCAAAAAATCCGTGGTAAATTAGTGCGTACTATCGAACGAAAGTTTTACAAAGAGGAGTTGAAGCATATCCTTGAAAAGCAAATTGAATTACAACCGGAATTATTTACCGATGATTTGTATAACGATTGTGTACGTGAACTTTACAAGAATAATGAAGCACAACAACTTATTTTGAGCAAACGGAATTTTACTCACTTATTTGTGGAAGATATAATTTTCTATCAACGACCGCTTAAAAGTCAAAAATCGTCAATTGGGAATTGTACGCTGGAATATCGCCTATATAAGGACAAAGCTGGTAAAGACGTTAAGGAAAATTTAAAAGCAACGCCTAAATCAAATCCTTATTACCAGGAATTTCGTGTTTGGCAATGGTTGTCGAATCTAAAAATTTACAACAAGTCAGACGATTCCGATATAACCGCACAATTAATTAAAAGTGTGGATGATAAGGAAAAACTTTTTGTTTTTCTTATGCAACAAAAGGAAGTTAACCATAAAGATATTTTGAAACACCTTTTGTCTCCAATTATTAAAAAACAATACCCAAATGTAAAAACAAAAGCATTTGACAAAGAGTTAGATAAAGAAATCGCGAAATATCGTTGGAATTATGTCTTTGATGATTCGAAAGAAAAGGAGGAGGACAAATCGAAAAAATATCCCTGCAATACAACAGGTTACGAAATTAGACGAAGACTGGAAAAAGTAGAAAACCTTCCCGAAAACTTCTTTACTCCTGAAATTGAACAACATTTGTGGCATATTATTTATTCCGTAACGGATAAAAAAGAATTTGAAACAGCTTTAAAATCCTTCGCCAATAAATATAGTTTGGATGAAACTTCTTTTGTTGATGAGTTCAAAAAATTTCCACCGTTCAAAAGTGAATACGGAGCTTTTTCCGAAAAAGCGATTAAAAAATTATTGCCATTAATGCGTTTGGGGAAATATTGGAATTGGAAAACTATTGATATCAAAACAAAAGAACGAATTGACAAAATAATTACTGGAGAATACGATGACGATATAAAAAACCGTGTCCGTGAAAAAACAATCAACCTGACAGAAAACAATCATTTTCAGGGTTTGCCACTTTGGTTGGCAAGTTATGTAGTTTATGGTCGCCATTCGGAAGCCGAAAATGACATTCAATGGAAAACGTCTCAAATAATACAAGAATATCTCTATGATTTTAGACAACACGAACTACGAAATCCAATAGTGGAACAGGTCGTAACAGAAACATTACGTGTAGTTAAAGATATATGGGAGTATTATGCAGAAAAGAACAGCATTCCTTATACAATGGTATATGATGAAAGGAAAAGGAAAAACGTAAAAAGTTATGACCATTTTTTCGATGAGATTCATATAGAACTTGGGCGCGAAATGAAGAACACTGCCGAAGACCGCAAATATTTGAGCGAACAAGTTAGCAATAACGAATCTACTAATCTGCGTATCAAAGCATTATTAATGGAGTTAAAGGAAAATTCCGATGGAAAACTATCAGTAGATGATGTTCGCCCGTATTCTCCGATGCAACAGGATGCGTTAAGGATTTATGAAGAAGGCGTTCTGAATTCAAACATTGAATTTCCTGAAGATATTTTGAAAATCAGCAAAACGGCACAACCTTCAAAGTCGGAACTTCAGCGTTATAAATTATGGCTGGAACAGAAATATCGTTCGCCATACACGGGACAGATAATTCCGCTTGGAAAACTGTTTACGGAAGAATATCAGATTGAACACGTTATCCCAAAATCCCGCTATTTCGATGACAGTTTCAACAACAAGGTAATTTGTGAATCGGCTGTAAATCAACTAAAAGACAAACTGTTGGGATTAGAATTTGTCCAGAAGTATTATGGACAGGATGTTGAATTGGGATTGAATAAAACCGTACGGATTTTCACGGTAGATGATTACAAAGATTTCGTGAAACAACATTATGCGAAAAACAATGCAAAACGCCGTAATCTTTTATTGGACGATATACCGGAGCAAATGATTGCCCGTCAAATGAACGACACACGTTACGTGAGCAAATTCATTTCTGCACTTTTATCAAATATCGTTCGTGCCGAAAAGGATGATGACGGCATTAATTCTAAAAATCTTATTCCCGGAAACGGCAAAATCACAACTGCCTTGAAACAGGATTGGGGCTTAAATGACGTTTGGAATGATTTGATTTTACCTCGATTTATAAGAATGAACGAATTAACTAAAACAGAGGGTTTTACTTCAAAAAATCAGGAAGGACACATAATTCCGGCCATACCGTTTGAATTGTCAAAAGGTTTCCAGAAGAAACGCATTGACCACCGCCACCACGCGATGGACGCACTGGTAATTGCCTGCATGACAAGAGAACATGTAAATTTGCTCAACAATCAATCTGCCAAATCGGAAGTTTCAAGGTACGACTTGCAGAATAAACTGAGAAACAAAGAAAAAGAAAGTTGGTTCGATAAAAAAGAAAACAGGCAGATTGAACGGGATGTATTCAAAGACTTTAAAAAGCCGTGGGAAAACTTTACAGTTGATGCAAAACACAAATTGGAAACGATTGTGGTTAGCTTCAAACAAAATTTGCGTGTAATCAACAAAGCAACCAATAAATACGAGAAATATAAAGACGGTAAAAAGGTAAAAGTTGAGCAGGAAGGCATTAATTGGGCAATAAGGAAACCGATGCACAAAGATACTGTTTCAGGCAAAGTGAATTTGAGTTGGATTAAAGTTTCCAAAGGTAAAATACTTACTGCCACCCGGAAAATGATTGATACCTCTTTTGATTTAAAAACGATTGAATCTATTACAGATACCGGAATACAGAAAATACTGAAAAATTACCTTGAATCAAAAGGGAACAATCCTGAGTTGGCATTTTCACCAGAAGGACTGGAGGATTTGAATAAAAATATTAGTTTGTATAATGATGGTAAGTTTCACAAACCCATTTATAAAATCCGAATTTTTGAATTAGGAAGTAAATTTCCATTGGGAGAAACAGGAAATAAAACAAGTAAGTATGTGGAAGCAGCAAAAGGGACAAATTTATATTTTGCCATTTATCACGATGAAAATGGAAAACGAAGTTATGAAACTATTCAATTGAATATTGTAATTGAAAGACTAAAACAAGGGTTAAAACCGGTCGAATTTAAAAAAGAAAATGATTTTTTCTTATGTCCAAATGATTTAGTTTATGTGCCAACAAATGAAGAATTTGAGAATGAACAGAGTGTTAATTCTAAAAATTTAAATACGGATCAAATTGAAAGGATATACAAAGTAGAAAAATTTTCTGATAAAGAGTGCTATTTTACAAAATGCAATATTGCGTCCTTGATAAAACAGTACGATGCAAAATCGAAGTTCGGAGAATTAGAAAGCCAAAACAAATTGCAAACAACGATGTGTAACGAAAGATTAAAGATAGTGGAATTTTGTCTAAAACTTTCTGTTGATCGACTTGGTAATGTAAAACTTGATAAATAAATAATTTATGTCCAAAGCAGCACTAAAAAAAGAACTCAACCGCCTCACTAAAGAACAGTTAGTAGAGCAAATTTTAGATTTATACGTTAAAAACAAATCCGTAAAAGAATTTTACGATTTTTATTTAAATCCGCGCAATGAAAAAGAATT
>QKGU01000026.1 GCA_003250325.1 Paludibacter sp. | reverse complement strand
GGGTTCCCCGTTGGTGCAAAGTTAATTAGTGAGCTTCTAAAAGAAAATAAAATTACAAAAGAAGATGCCAGCACGATGATGTGTTATTGTTATTGCAGTGGACCAGCTTTTATTTTTGGTGTAATTGGGATAAACATTTTTGGCAATATTTTAGTAGGGCTTTTAATTTATCTTTCAATAGTAATTTCAAATTTAATTATAGCAATTGTAATTGGATTTAATAACAAAGTCCCTGATAAAAAAATAGAAAAAAAACAAATTTTATTAAACTCAAATATTCTGATTGAATCAATTGAATCGACAACAAAATCGCTTGCCTTGATATGTGCAATGATTGTTTTCTTTTCAGCATTTATTACTATACTTGATAGAATTAACTTCTTATCAATTGTATCAAATTATGTGAACATAATATTTAACACCTCACCGGAGCATACAAAAATATTTGCGACTAGCTTTTTAGAAATCAGTAAGATATCAGAATTGTCAAAATATTGCTACAATGTGATTCCGGTAATTACAATGCTGACTTCATTCGGAGGAATGTGTGTTTTAATGCAAATCATTGGTATCACCAATAAACAATTTAGTTTGAAAAAATTTTATATTTCACGTCCTTTTCAAATTTTACTTAGTGCAATTATAAGCTATTATTTGGTTAATAAATTCGCAAAAAACATAATAATTATGACTATATTTGTCCCTTTGAGCAATAATCAAAATAAATTTTCGATACTACCTGGAATTTGTATAATAATTATGACTATCTTGCTTTTAGGTAATAACAAAAATAGTATATCTTCTAAAAATCATGTGCAATAACATAGTACTTAAATTTTATTAAAATAACAAAAACAACTACGCATCTCATATGATACGCAGTTGTTAAATTTAAGCAATAATAAATTATTAAAAACCAATAATCCTTTTAAAGTCATCTGACATTTCTGCTTCTAATTTTTCAGCAACTTCTCTTGTTTCACCAATAGTTGTATAATATGCCTTGATTTTTGGCTCTGTTCCAGATGGACGGAAAATTATACTTGCACCTTTTTCAAGGGTAAAAGTCAAAACATTAGACTTAGGAAGTTGAATTTTTGTTATAGTGTTTAAAATCATATCTTTTGATGTACTAGCTAAATAATCATCGAATGAAATTACATTTAAACCACCAATTTCTTGTGGAACATTTTCTCTGAGATTAGTCATTATTTCATCCATTCGTTGCATACCAGATGCGCCCTCACAAGTAAAGCTCTTTTGAACATGCAGATATACGCCATATTTTTCATATAAGTTTGCTCTTGCCTGAAGTAACGATATCCCCTTTGTACGATAAAATGCTGCCATTTCGCATATCAACATAGAAGCTACTACAGCATCCTTATCACGAACGTAAGAGCCTGCTAAATAGCCATAACTCTCTTCAAATCCAAATATATAACGATTTTCTTCCCCTTTTTCCTCAAGCCATCCAATTTGCTCACCAATAAATTTAAAACCAGTCAGTACATTTATAACCTCAACACCATAAGCAGCACCAATTTTGTCGGCAATTGCTGTTGAAACAATTGTGGATTTTTAGGCATTGTGCCAAGCTTAATTCTTTCTTCACATATATATTCTAAAAGTAAAGCGCCTACTTCATTCCCTGAAAAAAGCACATAACCATTTTCAGAAGGAACAGCAATTCCTACTCTGTCGCAATCTGGGTCAGTAGCAAGCAACAAATCAGGTTTAACCTTACTGCTAAGTTTTAATCCAAGAGCTAATGCTTCTTCTATTTCTGGATTTGGAAATGGACATGTTGTAAAATTACCATCAGGCATTTCTTGCTCTGGAACAACTGTTACATCAGTAATACCAATTTTCTTTAGAATTGCTCTGACTGGCATATTACCAGTTCCGTTGAGAGGAGTGTACACTACTTTTAGTCCGCTTTTTGCTACAATTTCAGTATGAATTCCCTGCTCTAAAACTTTATTTAAGTATTTATCAATTACTTCTTGTGCAATAAATTCTATCATTCCATCTGAAACTGCCTTGTCAAAATCAATAAGTTTAGCTCCATCAAACATATCAACATCATTAATTTTCCCAAGTACTATTTCAGCTGCTTCAAGAGTCATTTGACATCCATCGTCACCATATACTTTATAGCCATTATATTTAGCAGGATTATGACTTGCAGTGACAACAATACCAGCATTGCATTTCAATTCACGTACAGCAAATGACAACATTGGAGTTGGCATTAATTCAGGATAAATGCAAACTTTTATTCCGTTAGCAGCAAGAACTCTGGCTGCTTCCCTTGCAAAAACATCAGACTTAATTCTTGAATCATAAGCAATAGCAACAGAACCATTTTTAAAAGCTTGATTAACATAATCAGCAAGTCCTTGTGTTGCCCGTCTGATTGTGTAAATGTTCAATCTGAATGAACCTGCACCTATTACTCCTCGAAGCCCGCCAGTGCCGAACTCAAGGTTACGATAAAACCTATCCACTATCGCATCTTTGTCATCTTTGACTGAATTCAATTCAGCAATCAAATCGGCATCTTCAGTTGCCCTTTCACACCATAGTTTATATAATTCTAACTCATTCATTAAATCACCTCAAAAATTTTTTATATATTTATTATACCATAAATATTATTTCTTTCAATAGAAGAATATTTATAATTTAGTGGAGTATTATAACTTAAAGGTGCAATTTATATTTAAACAGGATATTTATAGGTTTATTTGCAAAAAAATATTTTAAAAACAAAAATTTTAAATTCAAAAAAACAAAATAAATAGGCTATATAACCAATATCTTAACCACCAAATTATATAAAAATTATACTAATATTCCCCCACTTTCTTATATCAAAAAAATTATTTAAAAGCTACAATTAAATTACTGCAGGATATAAATTTTACAAAGAAAACGGTGATTAAATGAGTAATACAAAAGAATTTAGAAATCTCGAAAGCGGAGAGCTAATTGAGAAAGATAGCATTGCAAATACAGCAAGAATTGTCAATGATTTTAGTGGATATCACTGGCTAATGGAAAGAATGAGAATCGGGCAAGGTGTTGCAGAAGGAATACACCTTCTTCCAAATGAGTTATCAGGTAACGATTTTAGCTGGAATATAGCTCATGTACCTGGCGATGTGTATACTGATGTATACAATGCAGGTGAAATTGATGACCCTCATTTTGGACGAAACATGGGCCGTGCTAAATGGGTTCAGGATTATGAGTGGTGGTACACATATTCTTTTAATATTCCAACTGAAATGCATGATAAGGATTTGACTTTAGTATTTGAAGGAATTGATTACAGCTGTGATGTATGGTTAAATACAAAGCATCTCGGTAAACATGAGGGTATGATGTCATCCTTTAAATTCAATATTACAGATCTTGTTGACCTTAATCAACCTCATGACCCTATTAATAAGCTTTTGATTAAACTTGACCCACCCCCAAAAAACCAAAAAAACTTTGCTGGGATGAAGCATAACTTTGCCGGCGATTATTTAACAGGAGTAATTCCTTTTGGTATATGGAAACCTATCAAGCTTATTGCTACAAAGAATGTACGAATTGATAATTATAGAATTGAATCAAAAGTTAATGAAAACAATGCTAATGTTAGCTTCGAACTAGATGTTACAGGATTTAAATCTGAAACTCAAAGCTTAACGGCACAGTTTTCTTTGAGCGATGGTGATAAAAAACATATCTGTAAAAAAGAAATTACCGTAGTAAAAGGCGAAAATAAATTTACATCCGAAATAGATATTAAGGATGCTAAACTTTGGTGGCCTTATGAGCTCGGGGACCCATTCCTATATATCCTTGATATTACAATATTTGATGGAAGTACTCCTGTTGACACAATTAATGAAAAGGTTGGTCTTCGTGAAATTACTATGGAAATGAATCCTGGATTTTCAAAAGAAGAATCTGAAATTCCATGGACTTTCGTTGTCAATGGGAAGAAAATGTTTCTACGTTCTGCTTGTTGGGGTGGACAACCTTCCTTCTTTTATGGGAGAAACAGCGAGAGTAAATATCGCTTTTATCTTGAGAATGCAAAGGAATGTAATATAAACAATCTAAGAATGTTTGGGTGGCACCCAGCTGAAACTGAAGATTTTTACCATATATGTGACGAACTCGGAATTACTGTATGGACAAATTTCTCCTTTGCTACACAAGTATTCAGAGAAGACAAAGAATATATTGACCGTGTTTGCGAAGAAATTTCAGAAATTGTTAAAGACAGAAGAAATCATGCATCAACAATTATGTGGATGGGCGGTGAGGAAGTTTATTTTTCAGAGGCTCATGTTAAAAGCGGAAATAAAAAACTTATGCAAACTATCGGAAATGTTACAAAAAAACTCACAAATGTTCCTTTTGCTGACGCTTCTCCACTAAGCTCAAGAGAAGGCATCCGAATGGGATATAAGACAAATGAATCTGCACACGCAAACTCGCATTATTACGCTGCGGGCGCAGTATTTATGGAAGATTACTATCCATATTTAGATTTCTGTATCATACCCGAACTTACAGCTGCATCATCCCCAAATATTTCAAGTCTTAAAAAGTTTATTCCAGAAAATGAACTCTGGCCAATGGGTCCGAGCTGGGGATATCATGCAGGCGACATTCATGTTTTGCAAGCATTAAATTATGAAGTGTTTGGTAACATTTGCATGGATAGTTTGGAGCAATTTGTCGAAGCTACTCAAATTGCGCAAGGCACTATTTTTCAGTTTGCTCTCGAACATTTCAGAAGATGTAAACCTCATGTAAGTGGAGTTGCACTCTGTCATTTCATTACAAACTGGCCAATTATCAAGTGGGATATTATTGATTACTATGGTGAGAAAAAGAAATCTTTTGATTTTGTAAAAAAATGCTATCAACCATTGCTACCAAGCTTGAAATTTTCAAAAAGACGTTATCTCCCAGGAGAAGAATTTGAAGCAGGTTTGTGGGTTGTAAATGATTACTATAAAGAATATAAAGACACTATTTACACATATCAAATTATTGATAATAGCGGTGCTATCGTTTCTTCAGACAGCTTCAAAGTTGATGTTAAGGAAAATAGCTCTATTGAATTTAATAAAGCTAAGTGGACTGTATCGGGAAACATAGGAGATAGTTTTGATGTGATTCTTTCATTAACAACTTCAAATGGTGATATTCTTTCAACAAACAACTACAGATTGCTGATAGATGACCAGGAAAAAGCAAAAGTTGAGGCTAAAAATCTGTATTTATTTACTCATTCTCAGAGAAACAAATATGGAAGAGGCTACTACCGTTACACACCAAACTGTATTGATGTAACCTAAATTTATCAGTAATAAATAACGGAAAAATAATCATAAGTTTTTCAAAAAAGATTTGTATTAATACAAAAAAATATATCCCCTCTATCCTTGCCAAATGGCTTAGATAGAGGGGATAGTTTGGTCGGAGCAACACGACTCGAACGTGCGACCTCATGCTCCCGAAGCAAGCACTCTACCAAACTGAGCTATGCCCCGAAATATAATTCAAACCAAAATATAGTTTGAAATAATTGAATTTAATATAAATTCTAATACTTATTTAATACTCTTTCATCACAAAATTCACATATTAAAGTATCTCCATTACCTGAAAAACTTTTTGGAAGATAATATTCACTATTAGTTATACAACGCTTATTAGTACAGAAAACATTCTTATAAGTATTCCCTGTCAATAAAGGTTCTATAGTTCCTTGACTTTCAAGCATAGTCAGTATTAATGACATTCTTACGAATACTCCGTATCTTGCTTGCTTAAAATACAGTGCTCTGGGGTCTTCATCAACCTCAACTAAAATCTCATCAACTCTAGGAAGTGGGTGCAAAACTATTAAGTCAGGTTTTGCTTTTTTAAGTTTCTCATTATCAAGGACATACACATTTTTTTGTGAAAAGTATTCTTCTTCGGAATCAAAACGTTCTTTTTGAATTCTAGTCATATATAAAACATCAAGTTCACCAATAACATCTTCAAGACTTTCAGCTTCATAATAACTGATAGGAACTGTCATTTCGGGTTTTTTGCGGTTTCGGGTCAAAATTCGGTTTTTCCCCCGAACTACGACTGTTTTCGCACCCCGAACAACTAATCCAATCAGAAACTGATAGGAACTGTCATTTCGGGTTTTTTGCGGTTTCGGGTCAAAATTCGGTTTTTCCCCCGAACTACGACTGTTTTCGCACCCCGAACAACTAATCCAATCAGAATTTTCCGGCAACGCCGACTCCAAGAAG
>QKGU01000421.1 GCA_003250325.1 Paludibacter sp. | reverse complement strand
GGTTTAAGTGCAGTTTCTGCTGGTATGGGTGCTGTTGTAGGACTTACGAATGGACTTTTTCTTTCTATTGCCTGGGTGCTACCTTCGTTGGGTGGAACTTATCTTTTTGCAAACAGATCATTAAAATTGTTGGCAATAGATGCAGGTATGTATATGGTGCTATTTTCAATCTCCGGTTTAATAATGGGTATCTGGTGAATTGATTTTGTTGAAAATACACTGTATTTATTTCTGGTTTGATCTAAAAAATAGAAACTGTTTTGAATGATTAATACATGAAAAAAATCTTATTTGTTTCTCTGGTAGTTTTATTTTGTTTTACTGCAAAGGCGCAAAAACATAGAATTGATATCGGTGTGGAAACCGGTCTTTCGTTAATAGGAGTTCAGATCGTACCAAAGTCTGATAACTATAGTGTTACTATGTTTCAATACGATGGAGGTTTAACGTTGCTTTATTCATTTACCGAAAATCTGGCTCTTCGTACTGGGCTTTTTCACATGAGCGATTATGGTTCATATAAGAAAAGTAATTATTATCCTGAAGAAAATCTTCTGGTAAGAACTTATGCTAGCTATCAGAGTAAAAGTATTAATATCCCGTTAGCTTTTAGGGTAAACTATGGTCGGCGTTTTCGGGTATTTATGGACGCGGGTATAGTGCCGGGTTATGAGTACAGATCGATTGTTCAAAGAATTAATGCAATTATCTCGAATCATATTGATACAGATTTATTGGTTGATAATTCTAGTTCTTATCTATCTGAAACAGTAAAATCGATTCCCCTTTTTCGTACTCTTATTGATTTTCGGGCCGGTTGCAACTTTCCACTTTCATCCCGTTTAATGCTCGAAACTGGGGTGGGTCTGTATATGACAACGCAACCTTTAGATCTGTCTACTGACCCTGATTTTATAAGTGGTAAAATGGAATTACCTGTTCATTTAAGTTTATATTATAAAATCTGATATTTTGTATACGCTTTGCCGAATCATTATTCGTGACTTTTTTATTTTTAGGATAATAAGAGTAAATAAGAATGTATTTTTTTTTGGGTTTTTGCATTGCTATTAAAAAAACATTCTCTATCTTTGCAGTCCGAAAATAGAAACAAAGAATAACAGTTTAAATAATTATTAATTATGATCGTAGTTCCAGTAAAAGAAGGCGAAAACATTGAAAGAGCATTGAAAAAATTTAAACGTAAATTTGAAAAAACAGGCGTTGTGAAAGAGCTTCGTCGTCGTCAATGTTTTGACAAGCCTTCGATTGTAAGTCGCGAAGAAAAAATGCACGCGATTTACGTTCAAAAAATGCAATTAGGCGAAGAATAGAAATAAAAATTGATAGAAAGTCTTGCTTTCTTAATTTTTTTATCTTATTTTCGTTGCAGATTTTATACGGTTATGATAAACGAATTTCTGCAATATTTACGGTATGAGAAGAATTATTCTTTTCATACCGTTTTGTCGTATCATACCGATCTACTTCAATTTGTAGAATATCTTGATATTTCTCCCGAGCAGTTCAATCCAAACAAAATAACATCGCAGCAAATACAAGGTTGGATTTTGTCCCTCACTTCTGTTGGTGTTTCTGCACGCTCTTTGTCTCGAAAAATATCTACTCTGAAATCTTTTTGGCGTTTTGTGCTTGCCCGGAAATATTCGGATAAGAATCCAATGTTAAAAATTATTATGCCAAAAACAAAAAAACCGCTTCCTGCGTTTTTTAAGGAAAGTGAGATGACTGAAGTGTTGTCGAATCCTTACATCCCTGAAAGTTTTGAGCCGATTAGAGATCGGTTGATTTTAACTGTGTTTTATATGACAGGGATACGTTTGTCGGAGTTGATGAATATTAAAGATGAAGATGTTGATTTGGCAGAAGCAACGTTGAGAGTGATTGGAAAAAGAAATAAAGAACGGATAATCCCTGTTGGAAAGGATTTGTGTGAGAGTATAGAGCGATATATTCTTATAAGAGACAAAGAGGTGGAAAAGCTTGAAAAATATCTTTTTTTAAGGAAGAACGGAAAGAAAATGTATCCAAAGCAGTTATTTACAATAGTACATAACTCGATGTCGGAAGTTAGCAGTTTACACAAACGAAGCCCGCACGTATTAAGACATACGTTTGCTACCGGAATGTTGAATGGTGGCGCTGATATAAATGCAGTGAAAGAATTGTTAGGACATAGCAGTCTGGCAGCGACTCAAGTTTATACGCATACGAGCTTTGAAGAATTACACAATATATATAAACAAGCTCATCCACGAGCAAAATAAAGAAGGAGGCAATTATGAAACTAAGGATTCAGTCCATCAATTTTGATGCAACTACAGTGCTTGAATCTTACATCAACAAGAAGTCGTTGAAGTTAGAGAAATTTTTTGATGAAATAATAAACGTAGATGTTTATTTAAAGGTAGTAAAACCGGAATCGGCTGCAAATAAGGAGGCTGAAATTAAAGTGTCGATACCAAATGTCGATTTTTTTGCTTCGAAAACATGTGATACGTTTGAAGAGGCAGTAGACCTAACTCTCGATGCCTTAGACAAGCAGATAAGGAAATACAAAGAAAAAGTAATTAAAAAGTAAAATTTTGCACGAAAAGTTTTGTAGTCCAAAATATATTCGTACATTTGCAAGCCGTTTGAATAGCCGTATTTAAACGGCTTTTTCAACGGTGAAAACCTTATGAAATAGCACTTTGCCTCTTTAGCTCAGTTGGCCAGAGCACGTGATTTGTAATCTCGGGGTCGTTGGTTCGAATCCGACAAGAGGCTCAAAAACAGATAATAATGCAAAATTCAAATGCGTGATTTCCAAAAGTGGAGTAATTATGTATTATATTTGATGAATTTTGGATGAAAATTGGGCAGTTACCAGAGTGGCCAAATGGGGCTGACTGTAACTCAGCTGTCTTTCGACTTCGGTGGTTCGAATCCATCACTGCCCACAAAAAAAAAACGATGAGGTGATGAGTTGATATGATGATGTGACGATGAAATGTCTTTTTTAATTATCACATTAGCAAATTATCATATTACCACATTAAATTGCGGAAGTAGCTCAGTCGATAGAGCATTAGCCTTCCAAGCTGAGGGTCGCGGGTTTGAGCCCCGTCTTCCGCTCTGTTTAAAGGAGCAAACATTGAGCAATTAGCGTATTGCTCCTTTAAATTTTGCTGTTGTAGCTCAGTGGTAGAGCACTTCCTTGGTAAGGAAGAGGTCGCGAGTTCAATTCTCATCAACAGCTCAACTTTGTAAGCTTTTAAAAAAACATATTAAATTTAATTATTAAATAATCTTTGAGTTATGGCAAAAGAAAAATTTGACAGGTCAAAACCCCACGTTAACGTAGGTACCATTGGACACGTTGACCACGGTAAAACTACTTTGACCGCTGCAATTACAACTGTACTTGCAAAAAGAGGACTTTCTGAATTGCGTTCATTCGATTCAATCGATAATGCACCAGAAGAAAAAGAACGTGGTATTACAATCAACACTGCACACGTAGAATATCAAACTGCTACTCGTCACTATGCACACGTTGACTGTCCGGGACACGCTGACTACGTTAAGAACATGGTTACTGGTGCTGCTCAAATGGATGGTGCTATCATTGTAGTTGCTGCAACTGATGGTCCTATGCCTCAAACTCGTGAGCACATCCTTTTGGCTCGTCAGGTAAACGTGCCTCGTATCGTTGTATTCATGAACAAATGTGATATGGTTGACGACGAAGAAATGTTGGAACTTGTTGAAATGGAAATGAGAGAACTTCTTTCATTCTATGAATTCGATGGTGATAATACTCCTATTATCCGTGGTTCTGCTCTTGGTGGATTGAACGGAGTTCCAGAATGGGAAGATAAAATCATGGAATTGATGGATGCAGTTGATAGCTGGATTGAATTACCTCCACGTGCAGTTGATAAACCATTCTTGATGCCAGTTGAGGACGTATTCTCAATTACAGGTCGTGGTACTGTTGCTACAGGTCGTATCGAAACAGGTATTATCAAAACTGGTGAAGAAGTTCAGATTATCGGTTTAGGTCATGAAGCTAAAAAATCAGTTGTAACAGGTGTGGAAATGTTCCGCAAAATTCTTGACGAAGGTCAGGCTGGTGATAACGTAGGTTTATTGCTTCGTGGTATCGATAAAGACGAAATCAAACGTGGTATGGTTATTACACACCCGGGAAAAGTAACTCCTCACACTTCTTTCAAAGCTGCAGCTTATATCTTGAAAAAAGAAGAAGGTGGACGTCACACTCCATTCCACAACCGCTACCGTCCACAGTTCTATATCCGTACATTGGACGTAACTGGTGAAATTACTTTACCAGAAGGAACTGAAATGGTAATGCCAGGTGATAACTTGGAATTAACTGTAACATTGATCTATCCAGTTGCTTGTAATGTAGGTTTGCGTTTCGCTATCCGTGAAGGTGGACGTACAGTAGGTTCTGGTCAGATTACTGAATTGTTAGACTAAAATATAGTTACGAGTTACAAGTTACAAGATTTCATTCTGTGACTTGTGACTCAAACTTTAAAACCACTTACTTGTAACTAAAAACTAGTAATTAGTAACTAATACACGGGCGTAGCTCAGTTGGTAGAGCACTGGTCTCCAAAACCAGGTGTCGGGAGTTCGAGCCTCTCTGCCCGTGCAAATTTCTATTTATATATGAAGATAATTAACTATATCAAAGAGTCTTATTCAGAACTTGTTCAGA
>QKGU01000171.1 GCA_003250325.1 Paludibacter sp. | reverse complement strand
TACGATTTTAAATTTACGATTTCATTTATCAGGATATCTGTATATTAATATTTTAGTATAATAAAGGACCCTCAAATCGTTTGAAATAATTTATGAAAACAGCATTTATTACAGGTGTTACATCTGGTTTTGGTAAAGCTATTGCCATTCGTTTGGCAGGACTTGGTTACCAATTGGTGCTTACCGGACGTAGAAAAGAAAAATTAGACGAAGTATGTGATTACATAAATTCAAATTTCAGCGTAAAAACGTTTCCGTTGTGTTTCGATGTGCGCGATAATGATGCTTGTAAACAATCGATCGCTTCTTTGCCGGATGATTTTAAAAATATTGACTTACTGATAAATAATGCCGGACTTGCTGCCGGAGCCTCGCCTTTCGACGAAAGTGATCTGACTGATTTCGATCGGATGATTGATACGAATGTAAAAGGGTTGCTTTACGTAACAAAACTGATTGTTCCGGGAATGATAGAGCGAAAATCAGGTCATATCATTAATATTTCTTCTATTGCAGGAATAGAAGTTTACCCTAACGGAAGCGTTTATTGTGCATCTAAACATGCTGTGAATGCCATAACCAAAGGGCTTCGGATTGATTTGGTAAAACATGGAATAAAAGTAAGTTCTGTATCGCCTGGAATGGCAGAAACCGAATTTTCGATTATTCGTTATCACGGCGATGAAGAAAAGGCAAAAGCTGTTTATCAGGGATTGGTGCCACTAAATGCAGAAGATATTGCTGATACAGTTGAGTTTATTGTGACACGTCCCGATCATGTAAGTATAAATGATATACAGATTAATCCAGCACAGCAAGCCAATACTTATATTGCACACAGAGTGTAGTTTATTAGTGTAATTAGTCTTTTGCCTATTAATGAAAAGTGACACTTTTTTAGAAATATATTCTATTAATTAAAAAAAATACCCTATTTTTGTCCTGATATCGATTATTTTACAATAAAACGAAGGATATTTTGAACCGTAATACTGCGTATTTTCGCAACTAAAAACACATTGAAAATGAACCCACTTGAATCGAACAAGGAACCTGAAATTGTACCGGAAGAAACTTTAGAAACAGTTGAATTGAATGATAATGTTGTCGTGACCGATGGCAATGCATCAAAAGAAATTTCTGAAGAAAAAACCGTTAAGGAAGCTGTAGCTGAACCGGAGAAAGTAAAATCCGATGCAATTGATTATTCTGTTTTGTCAAAACAGGAGTTAGTCGATGCTTTAAAGTATCTGATTGAAAAACAGGTAAATGAGGTAAAAGACGAAGTGGAGTTGATTAAACAATCGTTTTATAAAAAGATAAAAAGCGATATTGACGAACAACGAAAAGCATTTGTTGAAGGTGGTGGTGATGAACTGGATTTTCTTCCTCAAAAAGATGAGTTAGAAGATGTTTTTAAAACGTTGATGGCTGAATTCCGTACCCGCAAAGCTTCTTTGTTGGCGCAGATAGAAAAAGAAAAGGAGACGAACCTGATTCAAAAGCAACATCTTTTGGAGCAAATGAAGGTTTTGTCAGAAAGCAGTGACGATGTTTCCATTCATATCAACGAATTCAAATCGTTGCAACAAAAATGGAAATCAATTGGACAGGTACCTCAAAGTGCTTCTACTGAATTGTGGAAACAATACAATGTCTATCAGGAAACTTTCTGGGATCTAATTAAGATAAACAACGAACTTCGCGAATACGATTTCAAAAAAAATCTGGAGCTAAAAATATCATTATGCGAAGTTGCTGAAAAACTGGCTGAAGAAACAGATGTTGTCTCTGCTTTTCAACAGTTGCAAAAGTTGCACGAAGAATGGCACGAATTAGGCCCGGTTGCTCGTGAAATGCGCGAAGAAATCTGGAATAGATTTAAAGATGCTTCTACTGTTATCAATAAGAAACATCAGGGCTATTTTGACGAAATCAGAAAACAGGAAGATGATAATTATACTGCTAAAGAAACACTTTGTGAGAAAATTGAAGCTCTTGATTTAGCGGCTATAAATAGCTACAAGGCTTGGGATGAGGCAACTAAGGCAGTTCTCGATTGGCAGGAAGAGTGGAGAACAATAGGTTTTGCTCCGCGTAAACTTAATCAGAAAGTGTTTGAAAGATATCGTACTGCTTGCGACGCATTCTTTGCAGCCAAGGGCGAATTTTACAAAGAGTCAAAAAGTATTTTAGCTCAGAATCTTGAACAGAAAAAAGCCCTTTGTGAAAAAGCAGAAGCACTTAAGGATAGCACTGAATGGAAAGAAACTGCAGATAAACTGATTCAATTACAAAAAGACTGGAAAAAGATTGGTCCGGTAAATAAAAAAGTATCTGATGAAGTTTGGAAGCGATTTATTTCAGCTTGTGATTATTTCTTCGAACAAAAAAATAAAAATACTTCCAGTCAACGAACGGTTGAAATGGATAATCTGGCTAAGAAGAAAGAACTTATTGAAAAAATAAACACTTTCCAAAAAACAGAAAACACTTCTGAATCATTAGCTGCGGTACGCGAAATGATGGCTGAGTGGAATAATATTGGTCATGTTCCATTTAAAGAAAAGGATAAAATATATAAAGAATATCGTGAGGCGGTGGACAAACAATTTGAAGCGTTGAACGTGGACTCTACGAACCGTCGCATGGATAATTTCCGCAATAACCTGAAAGATATTGCCGGTAAAGGCGAAAACAAATTGTATCGCGAACGTGAAAAACTAATGCGTCAGTACGAACATTTGAAATCGGAAATAGCCACTTACGAAAATAATATTGGATTCTTTACCACCTCTTCCAAAAAAGGGGGTGGTTTGATAAAGGAAATGGAGCGAAAAATTGAATCGTTGAAAGAAGAAACCAAGCTGATTGAGCAGAAAATAAATCTGATAGACGAAAATCTATAATATACTTATAAAAATTCCCGTACAGTTCGCTGTGCGGGGATTTTTTATCTAATCAATTTCGAGATTCAAATTGTTTTTTAAAATATCCAGAGCCGGATTTTGTTCCGCAAAGAGTCTGTATCGGTCTTCGGGAGAACTTGCGCGTTGAACAGCAGTTTCTTCCACAACTTTTATCGACATTCGCACGGACGAGTTTTCCAAATTATTCTGGAGGAATTCCAAAATGTCCGGCAGCAATCGTTTTAGTTCTTTTTCCAGAGAATTGTTGCTTACAGTTACTTCAAACATAGAAGATGAAATCAATACCGGAGTTGTGTTCTGGATAAAACTAACTACCCGGCCTAATTCCGGAATTGTTTCAGAGAACTTTCTCCATGCATTCAGCAAATCGAAATGAGAAAATTCTTTATTCCCGATCCTTTTTTCAGAAACTACACTTTTTACCTCTTCAGTCTGTTCGGTTTTGTTCGTTGGTGAAGTAATAGAGATGCTTCCAGGAGGACGTCGAAGGACTGGCTGAGACTCTTTTGCAGTTTCTTTGGGTTTGAATTGAGCTTTCGGTTGCTCTACAACTGCTTGTTTTGGTGTTGCTGCAACAGGAGCCGGAATCGTTTGATTTGAATTATTCTGAACATTTTCAGCAGCTTTTGCAACCGCTACTTTCTGAATAGGAGCGGGTCTATCATCAATTAGAATAGAGTTTTTTTTTTCGTCCGTTAGTTGACACAAACGGATTAAAGCTAATTCCACCAGCAGGCGCTTATTCTTACTTATTCGATAATCAAGATCACAATCGTTGCTTATTTTCAACGCCTGAAAAAGAAATTCAGGAGTGCAGGATTGAGCCTGATTTTTATATCTTTCACCAATATCAGCACCCACTTCGAGCAACTTGATCGTTGCCGGATCTTTACTTACCAAGACATCACGCAGGTGAGAACTCAATCCGGTAATAAAATGATGTGCATCGAAACCCTTATTCAACACTTCGTTGAAAATTAATAAAGATTCCTGAACATTATTTTTGAGGAAACATTCCACTAATCTGAAATAGTATTCATAGTCGAGTACGTTCAGATTGTCGATAACTCCCTGATAAGTAATGTTATTTCCGCAAAAGCTCACCAATTGATCGAAAATAGAAAGGGCATCGCGCATTCCACCATCACTTTTCTGAGCTACCACATTTAGCCCGTTCAAATCAACTGTAACTCCTTCTTTCTCGGCTACCATTTTCAAATGATTCACCGTATCGGCTACAGTAATCCTGTTAAAGTCGTAAATCTGACAACGGGAAAGAATAGTGGGAATAATTTTATGCTTTTCGGTGGTTGCAAGAATGAAAATAGCGTGTGCAGGCGGTTCTTCCAACGTTTTCAGAAACGCATTGAAAGCTCCTTGCGAGAGCATGTGAACCTCGTCGATAATATAAACACTGTAGTTTCCTATTTGTGGCGGAATACGCACCTGTTCGGTGAGAGTTCGTATGTCGTCAACACCATTGTTAGATGCAGCATCCAGTTCGTGAATGTTGTAAGAACGTTGCTCATTGAACGAAACGCAGGATTCGCACTGGTTGCAGGCTTCGAAGTCTGCAGTTAAATTCTGACAATTTATGGTTTTTGCAAATATTCTGGCACATGTTGTTTTTCCTACACCTCTCGGACCACAAAATAAATAGGCATGCGCCAAATGATTTCCTTTAATTGCATTTTTCAGAGTTGTAGTGAGCGACAATTGACCTACTACCGAGTTAAAGGTAGAAGGACGATATTTACGCGCCGAAACAATAAAATTATCCATAAAGAGTGAAAATATTTTTTGCTTTGTGTTGCAAATATACTGAAAATATAGCGTACCATTACCTTAAAAAAAAGTTTTCTCAAAAAAAATAAGGTTCGGAAAAATTACTTACCTTTGCGTAGTTGTTGCGGCATATTCTGCATACAAATTTCAAATCCGACGCACATTAAGAGGTTTATTAAAATGTCAATATTCAATTTTAAAGGCAAGAAACTAAAATCGATACTTTTGAATAAGTATTTGATTGTATTGTTGGTGTTTACTGTCTTTATTGTGTTTTTTGATGAGCACAACTTGATTGACAGATTTCGCACGTATCGGGAGATAAAAAGCCTTGAAAAGGAAATGAAATTTTATCAGGATGAGATAGAGCAGACGAAAAAGAAAAAGAATGAGTTGAAGTCGAACAATGAGAATCTTGAAAAGTTTGCCCGCGAACAATATCTGTTGAAAAAACCAAACGAAGATATTTTTATAATAAAGGAACAATGATGAAGAAAGAGCTATCTCAGACATTATATTCAATTTCAAGTTTGCTGGCGGTTCTGGGTGCGGTTGCCCGGTTTTTCGATCAATTTTATGCTCCTTATGTGTTTTCTGTCGGAGCGGCTTTGATTCTGATTTTACAATTTATACACGTCTTCAATTTGAAAACAAAGTCAGTACGAGAACAAAGATTGGGTAGAATAGGATTGTTTGCCGCTATGTTATTGGCTTTATCTTCCTATTTTATGTTCACAAATTCCAATCTTTGGGTTGTCGCTTTGCTCATCTATGCGCTTGTTACTCTTTTTTTGTCCTTTAGAGGTGAGTGAATTTTTTTGAAGAGTTCCCTTTCATGAAAGCAATGCTTTCTTTTTTTTCTGGGCTTAAAGTAATTAATTGATTTTTTTTGATGGCAATATTGAGAAATACTGTTTAGTAACTCGTAACTATTCACTTGTAACTACTTCTCTTTTTGCGAGTACATTTTCTGTTCCCCAAATTTCCAATGCGTTAAAAACCGACGTCAGACTATTTCCAAGTTTAGTAAGCGAATATTCCACTCGGGGAGGAATCTCCTTGAATTCTTCCCGAAATATTAAACCGTCATTTTCAAGTTGTCTAAGTTGTTCTGTCAGTATTGTTCACTCCTCTAAAAGTCAAGTCGACTTCTCTATGATTTATTACAATATTAAAAAATTGCCAAACAATTATTTATCGGAAGATTTCAATTCATTATTGAAGAATTTATAATTTTCTCGTGAAAACTATAATTGTTCTCACGAGAAAATTTTAAGCAAATCAATTAACTGTCAATTTAAATTGTTTAGTCCCATTCTGATTATTTATTTGTATAATATAATTCCCGGTACATAAGTTATTTGTTGAAATTGACGTTTGATTTTCAATATTTAGTTCTTTAAGAAGTATGCCTTGTAATGAATATATGCTGATAATTCCTGTTTCGTTTATTTGGATGTCATTACCTTTCTCTACCGGATTAGGGTATATTTTAAGAGTTTTACTAAGTGCTTCTTGGACAGAAGTAACTTCTGTACTCAGGGTTCCTAATACATCAAATGCTCGGATACGAGTCCAGTTATTTTGATTACTTGCAGGAATTTCTAGTTTAACAAATCTTGCTCTTACAGGAGTAGTAAGACTGGCTTCTTTTATTTCTTGTACGTCAGGGTAAGTATTATTTGCAACAAGTTGCCAGTCAGTATCATCCCCTGTGTTACTAACATATACTTTATATCCATTAAGCCAGTCTTGGCTATCTTGAAGCACAAATTTATATATGTCATAAGCAGACTCTAAATCTATTTTAATCCAGCCATCGCCTTGGTCTTTATTAAAATTCCAGCCATCACTATTTGATCCAGCATTATAACCATCAAAAGCATTTGCTGGAGTTTCACGAAAGCTGGCGCATGAATGAAAGTCTATGATGGTTTTACCAACGCTAACGATATCTCCTCTTTCTATCGGTCTAGAATATGTGCCATAAATATCAAATCCATAGATACGTGCCGCCCCATCTGCTTGAGTTGTTACAAACTTCACATACCGGGCTTCTGTCGGTGTAAAACTTTCTGTTTTTACATTCTCAGCGCCTACACCAGTTCTATGTAAAACTTCTATCCAATCAGCATCTGCCGTTCCTGTAGTGCTCACATAAATCCAGTATTCTGAAGTGTTTAAAGAATTAGGTTCAGCTGTTTTTGCATCACGAAATACAATTTTATCAATCAAATAATAATCAGTTAAAGTGAAAATAACCCAAGGATGTGAATTCTGATTTTCACACCATCTTTTTGTTGGTGTTCCAAGATTCAGGGTTTCACCAACTAATAAATTGTATGGACTATCATCCCCATTTGTTTGCCCACTAAATGAATGAATATTTACAATTCTTTTTCCTCTGCCATCAGCGGAAGATACACTGATTAAATTCCCGGAATAAATGCCAACAGATAGCATTAAAGCTATCATTAATGAAAGTAATTTTTTTGTTTTCATTTGATTTAATTTAAAATTAACAATATAGGTAAAAACCCGTATTGTGAGTTTGAGTAGAGTATTGTACTAAAAAAAAACTTTTGATTTTTATATCGTTTTCTTATAGCTTTTTATAAAGAAGTCGTCTTGACTTTTCACAAATAGTATAATTTCGCTCCTAATGGAGCTTTAAATCGCATTCTTAATTATATTTTACCATAATGATGCTTCTCCGAAGCTAAAGATCTGCTCCTTTAGGAGCAAAATTATGGTAGTTATTATTAGTTTTTTAAGTAAAAAGCTCTGTAGGAGCGACATTATAAAAAGTCAAGATAAGTTCAAAATAACAATATATGTTTCAATGTATTTATATGTTAATTTTCAAGAGGATTAGTACTACTGTCCAATCCTCTTGATTACATTTTTTATTGTGTAATCCACTCAACATCGCCACCAAATACTTTTGCTGTATGCTTACCTGTTTTGTCAATAATACTATTAGGATTTTCTACAGTTTGAGTAAAGTCCCATGCTGCAATAAGATCTGTTTCTGTGCCGGTCACTTCACTGTTTTTTAAAGACATAATTTCGCTCTCAGACAACGCCTTTCCCCAAAATCTAACTTTCTTGATTGAACCGCTAATTGCCATGTGATTGTTCGGATCTGAAAGAGTTTTGAAAGCACATAATTTAATGTCAGACGGTCTATATCTCTCTAAACCAACTGTCCAAGATGGATCAGTGGCAGAAGCAACAAGTGTTCCATCTACATAAAGTTTCATTTGATTTGTGCTTAAAGTCTCATCGTAAACAGAAACTATATGGTGCCAATTCAATACATCATAATTATCAGCTCCAGGTTCTATAAGATGATCTCCATCAGCAGCTAAATCATGAAAACCACGCGTTGCTCGTATTTTATAAGGGCCGTTACCATCTTCATCGCTAGCCCAAAGGTTCACATTCCAACCGTCAAAATCATTTCCACCTCTATGGATTAAGCAAGAAAATATTGCTCCCTGTCTTTGTGAGTTTGTTTTAGTTACTCCTTTAAACCAGAATTCTAGAGATAGGACTCTTTGGTTATAAACATTTGCGGTGTCAAACTCTATATAATTAGATGCATCAGTAGAGCCTGGAACAAAGAGCTCACAATTTTTGGTAATAAAGACTTTGCTAGCAAGAAAGGCATTAATTGCCGCTTCTGCCGCATCTGCTGCAGTATCTACATCATCTTGTATTCTAAAAGTTCCATCTTGAGCTTTTTCCACTGCATCATCAAGTTCTTTTTTAGCAGCTTTTAAATTTGTGTAACTATCTTCAGGATATCCACTTTCCGAATCTGTTTCGGTAGCTAGCAACTCTTCCATTTGTCCCTGATAATATATGAGGGCATCTATTCGAAGATCAGCGGGACTCTGGTTTGGTTCTTCATTTGAACACGATGCCATAACAAAGTATAGCATTATGCAAAAAAAGGAAAAGAAATAATTTTTTTTAATGTAATTCATGGTTGTTAATTTTAAAATTGTTAGTAAGATAAATATGATTTGCTGTTCAATTTAAATTTATCAATCTTTTTTGCGAGAGGTTACAAATTTTTCTACTAGTTCAGCCGTTTTTGTTATATAAAAATTAGGAGCCTTGGGTAAAAAGTTTAGGTAGGTAAAGTTGTTATCATCACTTGTTTTAGGTATTGCAGGCTCAATTTGAGTACCTTCATGCCATTCATTGAAAGATGTTATGGCAATAAATGAGGCTTTACTATCTATAGCTTTTGTGAACATTCTGTCATAATACGCTCCATTTTCACGATCACGTGTACAACTGACATTCCATGGTCTTATTCTTGTATCGATATATCCAGGACCTACACAAGGTATAAATATCATATTGTTTTCAGTGGACCATTGTTGCAAAGTATTCCAATTGTCCGGAGTAGAACCATCTGTAAATCCTGTTGCGGCAAAGTAAGTGTAAAATCCATCAAACCCACTTGTTTTAATAACTTCACGATCGCTTAGATTCAATAATAGACCTATTACAATGGCATCCGAACTTGTACCTCGTATTGTATTATTTCCCTGAGGATTTAAGACCTCAGCCCAATCATCAGAGGATATAGTATAGGAATCATAACAGAAAAAAACTGGTTTCCCATTAATTCTGTAAAAGCTTGCATACTCGCCATACGTTTTAATTAATTTAGCCATATCTTCTTTAACCGAAGATGCAGTTCGTCCCCCGTAGGGTTCTATATGAAAACAAACTTTTAAACCAGCTCGCGCGGCTTCGCTAAATATTATAGGTATACTTTCAGTGCCTACATCACTTGATTTCCACCATGTGAGAACAACTACTCCAATTTTTGCTTCTGCCATTTCGGTCATTTGTCTTCTAATAGTTATCTGGTCTTTACTACTATATATTCCTGCTTCGGGAAAATAATTAGAAGCTATGTTGTTACCTGTTCCTGGTATACGGCCGGGAGATACCCCATCTGAACTTTGTGGTAAAATATTATGAGCCCAATGATAAATTTTTCCATCAAATTCAGGAATACCATACCAGTTATAGTAAAAACATAAAGTATTAGTATCGGGCTTTTGTGTCGATGTATTTGTAGTAGTTGAATTCGGTTCGTTATTATTTCCACAAGCAGTAAAAGAGCAACAACCTAAAGTTGCTATTAAGAAAAATGATTTAAATTTCATTATATTTATTTTATTGATTATCTTAAATAGTTATTTGCACTGCAGGGGCATAATTATATTTTGCACCTGCTATACTAATTCTTGCTCCAACTCGGAAGTAATAAGTTTTTCCAGCTATGAGTTTTGTTGCATCGCTTGAAGTAAGATCTATTTGAAGTGTATAACTTTTACTCCCTGTAATCAAAGAGTTAATTACTATTTTTGATTCTGTAAGTTTTAATTCATTTCCAACGGCATAATCACTGTGTGCAAAGAGTCCAATTGATTCAACATTAGTTAAAACCGTTGGTGCTACAGTAAACTTTGCGACAATATAGTTTCCATCTTTTTTTATAACAGAACCTGTTATGCGTATATAAGGTTGAACAATAAAATCTAATGTATTACTACCTTTATTAATAGAGTAATCACTCAGTCTTGCTGGAGGGATAAAATTGCTTTCTTCAAAATAAAAATCATATTTACCAGAAAACATTAGTTTGTTTTGATAAGAGCCATCACATTTAACTACCATCTGTTGTATTTCCGGATTAGTCCAACCTAACTCAATATATTTTATCTTGGTTCCATTGATAATATCTTGTTCTATAAGTTTTCCTGTCTCATTATCATAAAAACTTCCTTTGATAATTGCATCTGGTCCATCAAAATTGTCTAATTCGCAAGAATTCATTGAAACTAACAGACTTATTAGTATAAAATATTTTAACTTTTTCATTTTTCGTTTTTTATATTTATTATTAATATCCAGGATTTTGTATTAGTCCATTGCTTGCAATACCAGGTATTATACGATAGTAATCTCGTTCTCGATATATCTTTGCTCCCCCGGGTTCATTAAGTATTGAGCGCACAAAAATATAAGCCGGAGTCGAACCAGATAGATCTAACAAAGGTATTAGAGCACTACGTTGATATGAACCGTTAAACTGTAAGTGAGATTGGCGTCTTCTAACATTATCCCATGGGCGTGTATACTCCACAGCAAGTTCGATTCGACGTTCGTGTTGAACATTATCAGGAGTTGCATCAATATTATCTGTGAAACCAGCACGATGGCGTGACATATTCAGAGCAGTTTTTGCATCTATAATATCTTCAGGAGCAGTTAAATTACTTTCAGCTAATGCTTCTGCATAATTGAGTAATATTTCAGCATAACGAAAATCAATATAATCTGTGGTAACTTGATTTTGGTTTTGATCATCTCCGTCCGGAAGAAATTTCTTGAGAAGAAAGCCTGTGATTGTGCCGTTACTTAATGCTTTTACCCAACCTGAATATTGTGATTCATTTGCTGCGCCTAACCCATAATAATCTACTCCATTTTGTGTGTATTTCTCATTTTGAAGCCAAGCATAACTTTTGTCAGCTTTAACTAATCCTCCCTGTATAATGATTTTTGTTCCTTTCCAAGTTGAGAAAGGTAGAATTACTGTAGCAGCAAGACGTGGATCTTTATCTTTAAAAATATCTAAAGGATTTTCATAACGGATAAAATCATTAATATTATTTCCAATACCATTATAATTTTCATTACCAGACTGACGTGTTTTTACTTTTGAGTTAAATGAACCATTTCCGTTCTCATCGATATTCTCATAGGCATCAACCATATCTAAAGTTATATCTGCCCGTCCACCGTATTGTTTGCTTAATTGATTAGGTTCATGCCATGCGCCCATACTATGCGCTAATCCAGGATAATTATAGCTTTTAGAGAAAATAACTTCTATTGCTGCTACCTGTGGATTAGAAAAGATCTTCCGGTAGTTTTCTGTCGCTTCTTCCCGATCTGCTGGATTTGGTTTATATAAACCGAACTTGCCAGATCGAATTATTTGAGCCGAAGCATCAATACATGCCTGATAATAGCGATCTCTATCTTCGGCAGACATTCCACCTACAAGTTGATAAGAAACGGCTGTACCGACAAGGGGTGCATTATCCCAAAACTTGGCAATAGACGCAGCATAAAGCATTGCTCTTGATTTAAGTGCCAAAGCGGCCCATTTAGTGGCACGTTTTCCATTTTCATCAGGGAGATTTTCAATTGCTTCGTTACACAGGTCCAATACATAATTCCATGTGACTTTTTCTGTACTACGAGGAACCTTAACGGCCTCATAATCTCCATTAAAGGCCTGTGCTTCTTTTATCAACGATACACCTCCATATCTTTTAGCAAGTTGGAAATATGTATATGCTGAAAAAAATGCAGCTTCCCCCTTAATCGTTTTTAGCATTGTAGAGTCTGATGGATGCATAGTAGGAATGACTTCTTTTAGTTTGTTGATCTTATAAATATATTCATAGCCGGCATTCCAATATGCATGAGCATTCTGATCTTCACTATCAAAATTTCCCCACTCAGAATGAATCATATCTTGTGTTACAGAGGCATTCATTTCTCCGCCTATATTTCCCGTATAGCGAAATTCGCCGGTTGAGAAATAATACATAAAGTCTTCTATGGGTAAAAAGTGATAGAAGCTTGCCATATATGCTTCAATACCTTCATCCGTGCTTAAAAGAGCTTCTGTTGAGATTATATTTTTATTCTCGACCTCCAACCAATCAGAACAGGAATTCAGAATGAAAAAAACAGAGACAACTACAGGTAATATTTTAATTGTATTTTTCATGATTCATTAATTAAAATGTTATACTAAAACCAAAATTATATGAGCGAGTAAGCGGGTACTGATAACCTAAACCACCATTGTCTGAAATTTCCGGATCAAAATTTTTCATGTATTTATCACAAAATACCAAAAGATTATAGCCATTAGCATATATTCTGAAATTTTCTATTCCAATCTTGGTTAACACTTTTGAATTAAATGTATGGCCTAATTCTATACTTTTTAAGCGTAAATATGTAGTGCTTCTTCGATTAAAAGTATTCTCATCTGTCTGATTATATGTGTTTGTAGTTCCCTGACGTGTTGCAGGCCAATAACCAGATATCCACTCACTGCTTGGGTTATATGGATCTGCTTGATGCCAGCGATCATAGTAAAATGCTGGAGAATTTCCGTTGAAAGTAAGAACCTGTCCTAAAACCTCATTATATTTAACTGAGCTTAAAGCGGAGCCTTGGAAAAGCATATTCATATCAAATCCTTTCCAGCCCAAATTAACCGTCAGTCCATAATGTAACTTGGGGCTTCCAGACCATCGAAGAGGCTGAAGATCTTTAGAATCTATTATACCATCTCCGTTTGCGTCATTATAAACATAGTCGCCTGGTAAGAGGAAGGAATTTCCTACAGAAGTCGAATTAATAGGAGAATTCTGTATCTCTGCATAACTTTCGTAACGTCCTGTAACGTTGTAAAGCCAAGTCATATCTTGATAGCGTCCTACAGTACCATTTCTATATCTATTCCAGCTACTTGTATATGGAGATGTTTCCTGATAAATAGTTTTAGTTCTATAAAAATTAGCGTTTGCACTTACTGTGTATGTTAATTGCCATATTTTGTTTCGATGACTAATTAAAATTTCTATACCATCTGTTCTATCTTTGTTGAGGTTTTCCTGAGGCAATCCAGCTCCAAATGTGTTAGGAAGTGCTTGCAGGCGAGTGCCAAGCAAACCTGAACGGTTTCGTCTGTAGACATCAAATTCCATTGAGAATAAACCATTTTTAATCGATAGGTCAAAACCTAAATCGGATGTTAAGGATGTATACCATGTCAAATTTTCATTTGTAAGTTTTGTTGCTTCCCAACCGTTAGTGTATGAGCCAGTTGTCATGACATACCCGCCTGTCAAATTATAACCTGACATGTATTGAAATGCATCTCCGCCATCTTGTCCCGTTTTTCCATGAGATCCTCGAATTTTAAGATTGGTAATGAGTGGCAAATTATTTTTAATGAATTTTTCTTCGGAAATCCTCCAGCCCGCAGAAGCAACAGGGAAAAATCCCCAGCGATTATTCGGGTTGTAGCGGTATGAGCCGTCATAACGGCATGCGAGTTCGAAAAGATATTTTTGTTTATATGAATAATTAAAACGCCCAACGTAGGAAAGATAACGTCTTGATCCACTATAACCGTCGTTGGATTGTCCATCTGTTGGAGCCATATTAATATTTTCAGTAGTAAAAAAATCATATATTCTCTTTGCATACAAATAACTGTAGTTTTCTTCTTTCATTTCAAAAACACCCAGAGCACTGATTTCATGATCTGTATTTACAGTTTTGTTGTAGGTGATTTGTCCTTGGAAATCGATACGATCTTCAGTGTTTTTTCCTTCGGAAACAAATGGTTGCCATAAGGTTGAAGAAACATACCCATCACTATCAGAATAATTATATAGCTTTATACTTTTCTGAACTTTATTTGTTGTTGAAGATTTTAAATCATAAGCAATTAATGTTTTCAATTGCAGACCCTTAATAAAAGGAACATCGTATGCCAGATCTATCGTAGACTGGAAACAACTATTTTTCCAATCGGTGTAACCATAAAGATCGCTGTACGAAGCGGCTACAGGATTTTCGTTAGTAGGTGTCGGTTTATTATAGTATTCTGGGTTGTTATTTGAATAAATCGTTTCGTAAGGACGTATATTGTAAACTTGTTTCAATAAATACATAAAAGCATTGTTATCCGTACCGGGTTGAGTTCGGTTATCAGTCCATGCTGATATATTTACGTTTGCTAAAATATTTTTTGCCACTTTAACTTTGTTGTTGCTGCGTAAAGTATATTTTTTATAATATAGATCTCCACTACGAAGAATACCATCTTCAAACCCATATCCAAGTCCTACGTAGCTTGAAACCAAATCATTGCCACCTGTTATGACAAGATTTTTTTGTTGCTGTTGTGACGTGTTTTTAAATACTGCATCATACCAGTTAACTGTTGGAATTGCTTGTCTACGAGCAAGTTCTTCTTTAGAATAAATTGGTCCGTTGCCTACATTGATATTTGCTTCATTTACTAATTCTTCGTATTGACTGACATTAAGTACCGAAATATTAGAGGCAGGAGAAGCTATTCCATACATGCTATTATATGTAATTTTCATATTTCCAGGTGTGCCTGTTTTGGTCTTAACAATAATTACTCCGTTTCCAGAGTTCATTCCATAAATAGCTGCAGAAGCATCCTTTAAAACAGAAATGCTTTCTATATCTTCTGGATTGAGTAATTGAAATTCTCTCGAACCGTCACGAACTACTCCATCAATAACATAGAGAGGACTTCCCATCCCACGAACATTAATATCTGTGTTATATTCTCCGGGCATGCCATTTTGCTGTTTAATTTGCAAACCAGGAATTTTACCTTCTAATGCTATTGCTAGTGAAGAACTTTTGGTTGTTTTAATATCCTCATTTTTTATATTTGAGATTGCTCCAGAAAGACTCAATTTTTTTTGGACTCCATATCCAACAACAATAACTTCATTAAGATCTTTAGTATTTTCAATTAAAATAATCTTGTAAGTGGTTTTATTATCAATATCTATAATTTGAGATGAATATCCTAAATATGATATTTCAAGCTGAGATGTAGTTGTTGTTTCGAGTGAAAATTCACCTTGGATATTTGTGACAGTTCCGCTATTTGACCCTTTCAGAACAACTGATGCTCCTATGATTGGGTCGCCTTTTTCATCGGTTACCAAGCCGTTGATTTTTTTTGATATGCCGGTGTCTTCGGAATTGTATTTTTTTTCATTTTCAGAAGGAGAGCTAATTATAATGTGTGATTTGTTGATTACATAATTACATTTAGTATCCTTTAATAACAACGTCAATAGATCTTTTAAAGCTACTAACTGAGAAGGAGTAGAGATGAGCTTTTTTACATCGATAATCTTAGAATCATAATCGACTGATAATCCTGTTTGTTTTTCGATTTGATCAAAAGCTGTTTTCAGAGAGATATTATTTCCGACAAGTTTTACTTTTTGGTTTTGAGCTTTTATCCCAATTGGTAGCGTTAGTATTATTGAGATTATCAAAATAAAAATTTGATTTTTATTCATAAGTATTTAGAATTAATATTTAATTACATATTTGATTCGTTTTAAATAATAAACGTTTTTTTTGACTATTCGTGTTATCCGTATCTGATGTGTTTCATTTATTGTGAGTTTTATATTGGGGAAACAGGTTAACTAAACAAGAATCCTTTTCACCTTATCATTTTCATTATATAAGATAAAACCTTTTTTTTATCTACTGTAAATAAGTAAGCTAAACAATGAAACACACACACACATATAAATAAATTTTTTGGTGTTAAAAAATATATTTACTTGTATGTTTCTAATAGTCAATAAATAACAAAGCCCTGTTTGTTTTCAAACAGGGCTTTGTTATTTACATTTGTGTATTATTTCGTATAAAAATATATTGTCGAGTTTTCTTTCTTATAGCTTGATTTGCTAATAAGTATGGTTAAAACATTCATGGCATCCTCTATTGTTTCATCTGGATTGAATTTGACAAAATAGGATTGTTGATTCAATTTTTTTCCATCATAGTTAATTGCTACGCTGTATCTTCTCTCCAGAGTCTGTGCTATTTCATCGAATGTGGCTCCCTGGAAGATTAAATATCCATTTTCCCATGATGCTACTTTAGCCGCATCGACATCAATTACAGCAATTTTATTATCTGTATTAGAGTAAACTAATTGATCATTAGGTTTAAGAATATATGATTTGTCTTTATTTACCTCCATATCAATTTTTATGCTTCCTTCAATCAAAGTTGCTTTTGTATATTGAGCGTTGGGGTATGATTGAACACAAAACCTGGTACCTAATGCTTTTATGTCAATATATTTTGTTCTTACGATAAATGGTTTATTGGGATTCTTTGCTACACTAAAATTAGCTTCACCCGTGAGAAAAACGGTGCGGGTATCCCCCGTAAAATCTTTTGGGTAAATGAGAGTTGAACCGGCATTGACTGCAACAATTGAACCATCTGAAAGTGTAATTTTTTTGCTTTCCCCATACGGAACCGAGAGCTGGGTGTATTCTAAAGGAGCCGGGACTGCAATTTTATATGTAAGATAAACGGTACTTACAATGATTAATGCTATAGCAGCTGCATACGAGATAGCAATTCTTGTTAATGAATATCTTCGTTTTTTATTGAGATTTATTTTTGCATTAATTTTAGAAAAATCATCTAACGTCTCTTTACTTATTACTGATGGGGCATTATCCCATATTTCTTTCATAGCTAACTCTTTTTCGGCTATGTTTTCATCCAATCTGAACCACTTTCCGAAAATATGTAGAGTTTTTTTCGATACATCTTTATCGAAAAAAGTCTGAATAATATTCTTTATCTTTCCACTTTCCATAATACCTATTTGTATTTATGTAGTCGAGCCTTAAAAAGCCCATTTTCGTATTATATTATTGTTGATTTGGTAAAACATAGCTTTTATCAAGTCAACAATTTGTATTTTAAATTCGAGCCAAAAAGATGATTTCCATTTATTCATCATCCTTTTGAAGTTAA
>QKGU01000078.1 GCA_003250325.1 Paludibacter sp. | reverse complement strand
AAATACTCTTTTTTTGCTCTAAAAACGAAAAAACACTAAAGATAACTTCCTGAGATTTGAATAGACAGAAATTTATTCAAAAAAACGGAATTCTCTATTTCACACGAAAGAGGCTGGCTCATTTTATTTTGAGACAGCCTCATTCATTAATTATTTACAAAAATAGAGAATTCATCTCGTATTTTAATGTATTTGTGAATAAATATTTTTATTTAAATTTCTTCTAAATTTAAACGGTCAATTAAAATAAATAATGCGGGATTTATTTCGAGCATTGATTGGAGAGTTGGGGAAAAATGACTTTGGATTTCTATCACCGGTTCAGCTTTCGTTTTACTTAGTTGTTCAATCATAAAGTCAGCTACATCAAGACCGTTGGCTTTATCTTCCGGAGTTGCAATATCCTCTAAAAGAGTTGAAACACTGATTTTGCAATTGCATTGTTTTTTTAATAGTATGGCTTTATCTGACCATTTTTCAAAAGCTCCTAAATCAGGAAATAAGAATACACTTCTGCTTTTAAGTACCTGACATTTTTCAACAGATAATCCGTTTAAGTTTCCTGCTGCAAGCCAAATTAAGTTAGGAAAAACGGCACTGGCGATTAAGGCGGATTTTTCACTTTCAACAATTGCCACAGTTTTATCCGGGTAAAGTGTCAGCAAGTGTTCACCAAAGAAACATTGTTGCAAATTAAAATCTTGTGGTAATGTGCAGGATTTCTTGAGTTTGTTATGTACCCAATCAATTGCTCCGCTTTCGTGTTTTAGTCTTCGTCCAGTTTCGGGATTGTATTGCATTATTTTACCTGTACGGACCTTGCCGTGAATATCTATTTGCCAAAAGATCACTTCTTTGTTTTTGGTTGCTCCCAAGGCATAGTTTTCTCCGATTAAGGTCATTTGTTCAACGGTGAGAAATTCGCAAAGGAAACGCACGAAATTGCTTTTGTAGCTGGCGGAATTTTCGACGTAGGAGAAAGGGATAGACCCCACCCCAACCCTCCCCGAAGGGGAGGGAGTAGAGCGTATCCCGACATTTGTAGTATTTGAGGAGTATTGTGAAGTTTTTTTAGAATCGGGATTATCAATGAAATATTGTTTTGGGGTATAATGATAACCGCATTTGGATTCACGGTTGCATTTGCCGACATTGTCATGAATGGGTTTATGTGTGTTGCCATCTAAATACAGCGTGAAACTCAGTTTGGCTTTACATGATGGACAATCGTGGCGAGTGTCTTTGCCTTTGTACGGTTGGAGGTATGGTTGAGGATAGTTCATAGATGATAATTCTTAGTTGATAGTTGAGGACAGCATTTGTTTCATTAACTGTTCATGTAATTACATTTTTAAGTGTTTTCTTGGGAAATTGCCTGGTTGCGGTATAAAATGGCTGAAATCGTTTACTATAAGCAGTTGTAGTGATATTTGACCGCAACTAAAATCAGTTTGAAAAGTTTTTTATTTTTATTTTAGTTGCGGGGCATTTCTTCTGGAAGCTATACTGGTAAAGCTTTTCAGCCGACCGCAACCGCAACTCCGCAACCAAGGGTTGTTTTCTATTCTTTACAGATTTTTGAGATAAATTGCCGGGACAAACCAATAGAATCTGCAAACGCTTGTTTGTTCTTAATGCCATATTCTTTTTGAATCGTTTTTATTGCTTCAGCAGCATTCATTTTTGTTGGATTGTTGGTTGTGTCAACCAATAATATTTTTGAATTAAAGTAGTCGCAAAGCTTAATGGCGTATTGCATTGCCTCTTTTGTTATCATTCCCTGTTGCCATTCTGTATTGTCATAAATACCTCTTATAATTTGAATAATGAGTGCTAACCGCAATACCTGAATTTCCATTTTGGCATAGGTAGCACGAACAAAGTTATTTGAGCAACTATTTACCAGGTCGGTGGTTTGGTTGGCGTATTGAATAAACAGTTCTTTTGCTTCAGGTGAAAGTGTGAATGGGTTTTCAACCCTTGACAGGTAATAGCAATGTGTAATCAGTTTTTCATATCGGTCAACAATAGTTTTATCGGGTGTTCTTTCGGAATACTTTTGCTTTTTGACTTCCTTAGGATAAACATACAGAAAGCGGCTTGCAAAGCCATTTTCTTTGAGTGTGTTGCTGCTCAAAGCTATGTTTAATACTTCCGGCTGAATTGTGCCGCAAATCGTCAGAAAAGGCTCAGGAATTTGTAACGGCTCTTCGCTTTTTCTGTTGATACAGAATTGTGCATTGTTGAAAATGGACAAATACCGGCTAATCTCGCCGTTCTTATTGTATCTGCCAAAGTCTGCAAACCAACCAGACAATTCATCCCGATAAAGTGAAATAGATCCGTTGTTCCGAAACATAGTTTGGTATAAACTTTCGGGAGTAAAATCATCAATCAGGCATTGTTTGAAAAATGGTTTTTCAGGTTCCTGGGTTTTGAGTTGCTTTGCTTCTGCACATTCCACTTTCCAACGACTTAGTTCTACTTGATAATCATCGTAGCTGGTATTGTCCAGTTTTTGTAAAGGACGGAAAGCAGCTGCCACCGGTTCTGTTTTACCCACTCCCGGAGGAGCGACCAACATAACCCACAATTGCCCAAAGTTCTTGTATTTGCCACTGTCTATTACAAACTTCTTTCTAGCTGCTGCACTTACAGCACATAAAGCAGACATGACCGGGAATTCAATGGGAACACCATACACCTCTGAAACTTCCAATGCAAAATCAAGAATTACCTGAGGTAACCCATTAATGGGGAATGCTGTATCATTTGCATCCGAATTCAGGCTATTAGCATGAATTTCCGCTTTTAGCTGTTGAATGAAATTAGTAATTTTGTTGTGCTCCGGTTTATTTGCCTCTTCGGATACTGCAAGGTTCGAAGGGGCTTCTTTTTTTTCTATCATGGCTTTCTGGCCTTTTTAATTGATTTATGATAGTTGTCGTCCAATAGTTTCTGAATATCAGACATTCGGTAATAGATTTTCCCACTGATTTGAGAATAACTAATTAATCCCTGGTCTCTCCATAGCTGGGCGGTACGCACACTAATACTCATCAAATCCATAAATTCATCATTTGAGAAAAATGGATCGTCAGGGAGTTTTCGATTTTCATTCAATCCCTGCATTAAATTATCTAATCGTTTGACTAGTTCTTCATGCTGCTGACTGACATCTTTTAACGACTCAATGATTGTTTCATCATCGAGCATTTTCTTCCGAAGATCGGCTTCAAATTTTTCGAAATGTTCTTTGAAGTTCATGTAATTTAGTTGATAGTGGACAGTTTATAGTTAATAATTTGGAACACATGAGAAATATCATTATCTTAGTTTTGGGTTGGAAAAAGAATTTTCTTTCTCTACGATAAATTCTTCTACCGTTTGGATGCGGTTGGCTAACAGCCATGCTTCAATTTCTTCTCTCCGAAAAAGCACTTTTGCGTTTCTTTTGTAAAATGGAATTGCCTTTTCGCAAATCATTTTATTGATGGTGTTCACAGCATAGCCGGTTAGTTTACTGCATTCATTTTTCCCAAAAGTATCCGGGAAAGATTCTTGATTTGTTTGTACTACAAGCTGCGGTTTTACCATATCTCCTAATAAATCTTTAAACTGGCCAATGGTAAGAGCCGCTAAGGGAGTTTCATTTGTTGGCTGAAATTTTGTTTCCATAATTGTACTTTTTTGATTTTTGGGAGCCATTAGCTGCGCAGTCTATTGGCTTTCTTGCTACAAATGTATCATCAAAATATAAGCGGATACTATGAAATCATGGGAATTATAGGGTCGGACTCCGACTTAGGGAGGGTCGGACTAGGTCGGAGATATTGCAAAAAAAGCCTCAAATAGAGGCTAAGGATAGGTCGGAGATTGGGTCGGAGATTTAGTAGTTTTTCTGCTTTGAAATGGTGATAATTTGTTCTATTTCTTTGTGCATTCTGCTACGTTCATATTTGTTTTTTGTTGGTTTAACATATTCGTTCATACAAAAAGCTGTTTTAATCGTGTTCGATATGCTTTCCCCACATATATGTTGAATTATATTTGATAGCATGGAGGGTGTACCTCTCCACTTTAATGGTTCGGGAACTTTTATATATTTGCGATTAAACCAGAAAAGCCATACATCTGAGTTTGGATTATCCAATATCTTCTTATGAAAGAGGTATTGCATTATTTTAATCATACAGTCATCTGAAAGAGCTGAATTGAATTTAGGGAGTACATTACTTTGCAGGTTGTTTCTTTCGGTTTGACGATAAACAATATTATCCGATGACTCAGGTACTTTATTAGTTTGCTTGCTGCTTTTGCCGTCGAATATGTATAAATTATGTTTAGATTTTTCGGCAAGTATAACTAGGTCAATGTCGAAACATGAAAATAGCTCTATCAACTTGTCTATAAAATCAAGATGATTAATTAACCGAACCGTTAAATCGTAGTTTGAATGAATATCGCAAAAGTCACCTTCTAACACTGTAGTCTCATCGTCAAAAACGAATCTACGATCTAAAACAAGTTCGAACACTTCTTTGTACATCTTATCACGTTCGACAATGTCAATTTTATGTTTATGAATGTGACTTTTGTCAAGGTTTCTCAATAGGATGTTGGCATAAGCAATTTGAGCAGTTCTGATTTTTAGTGTAAATAGATTATTCTCAATAATGATTATCCGCAAAGTGTCCTATTGTAAATTTTCGATTTAAAATCTGGAGTATAAGAAACGGCAGTAATAAGCAGTCTGTCGAATATTTTTTCTCCAAAATATCTTCTGTTGAATTTATAGCAGAACTCATTGAGATAA
>QKGU01000236.1 GCA_003250325.1 Paludibacter sp. | reverse complement strand
GGATAACCTTCGGCATATTTATTTGTCAACACCGAACCCATTGCTTCCATTACCTGATCGCTTACAAAGTTTTCCGAAGCAATTAATTCAATACCTTTCATTTGACGCTGTTTTTCGCGCGTAATGATGTCAAAAATAACTTGATCTCTTTTCATTCTTTTTTTCTTGTGTTTTCAAATAGTGGTTTGAAAACGAATTATAATTATGTTTTATTTATTGTTTTACTGCTTGCTGTTGAGTAATTCCTGAAATCTTTCAACAAATTTTCCCACATGAAAACCATCCATTAAAGCATGATTCGCATGAATATCCACAGGTAGCCACATTTTATCGCCTTCGCGTGTTATCTTTCCAAAAGTAATTTTTGGCACGCTCGGATAAGCATCGAACTTGCGAGCGTGATTTACCGCTGTAAAATTGATCCACGGAACGGTCGAATAATGAATAATATTCTGTTCGGTTCGTGGAAATTTTAAACCTTCCTCGGCTTTTACTCTTTCGTTCTCGGCTTGTGCCTGCTGCATAAATAATTCTATATCTTCGCTATAAGGATAATATCCCACGCCGTAAGTATCGTTGTCGCGAAAAATAGTTGGTCCCGCACCAATCGAATCGTAGCAAACCACCGTTCCATTTTCAATGCGATATCGAAATTCCTCTATCTCATTTACGGCTTTTAGCGATAAATAGAGATAATAAAGCGAAAAAGGATATCCTTTTTGTTTTGCTATATTGCGAGCTATAGAACACTCTAATCGAACAACCACACCAAACAAAGGTTCGTCGAAACTTGAGAATACTTCAAAGTGTTCTCTGCGCTTCCAGGTGGTCATGTCAATATCATGTTTCATGCTTTGCTCAGAATTATTTTTTCTTTTTTTGCACTGTCCAACCAAATTTGCCTATTTGTTTGCCCAGTTTATAATAATGGCCGTGCGAATAAGCGATTAATTTTGCTTCAGACAAATGGAATGTGCCAGTTTCTGGGTTAATAAATTTATTGTCGGCCTGCACATTTACAACTTCAGCAATAAACATATCGTGCGAACCCAATGGAATAATATTTTTTACTTTACATTCCAAAGATAAAGGCGATTCATCGATAATGGGAGCGTTTACTTTTTCTCCTTTTACCGGAGTTAGTTTCATTTCTGCAAATTTGTTGAAATCTTTTCCGCTTTTCACGCCGCACCAATCGGCTGCAAACGCTAAATCTTCGTTGGTAAGGTTTATTACAAATTCTCCTGTTTCTTTAATTATATTGTACGAATGGCGTTCCGGACGAACAGAAATATAGCACATCGCCGGATTGGTGCATATGGTTCCCAGCCAACTTACAGTGAGCACATTATAATTTTCAGGGGAATCTCCACACGATATTAATGCCGCTGGAAGCGGATAAATAAGTGTTCCCGGTTTCCAACTTACTTTATTACTCATTTTGTATAAAAAAAATTATCTGATTTTTGCCTGATCGCGTTTCACTTCACGTTCGCAATAAATGCATTTAAGCATCAGTTCCTCTTCGTTCTTCATTACTTTAAAACGGGTAGTGACAGGCTGATGATTAGTGATGCAATTGGGGTTGCCACATTGTACTATTTCGCGGATTTCTTCCGGTAAAATCAACGGACGTTTTTCAACAACTTCAAAATCTTTAATGATGTTTATCTTTGCGTTTGGAGCAATCAGGGCAATTTTATTTGTTTCGTCTTCCTCCAAGGCACGATCGGCAATTTTTACGAGTCCTTTCGAGCCAATTTTTTTGCTTTCCAAATTATTGGCCAGAGTAATCTGGTTATCGCAGGTATCCAAATGAAGTATCTGTACTACTTTGAAAAGTTTATCCGAAGGAATATGATCAATCACAGTCCCATCCCGAAGTGCTGCTACTTTTAATTTCTTTTCCATAATTTTTTTAATTACGCTAATTTGTAACGAGTTACACAAATTACTGATTGCCGTTTACTGTTTGCTGTTTACTGTTGGTTCAGTACCTTGCTTACAATCGCTTGCCTGATATAAAGACCGTTTTGTGCTTGCTGGAAATAGTAAGCTTTTTCGCTCGTATCTACATTTGGATCAATTTCTGTAACTCGTGGAAGTGGATGAAGAATACGTAAATTTGGCTTTGAATTCTCAAGCATTTCTTTTTTCAGTGTATAAACGTTTTTTACGCGTTCGTATTCCATTAAATCCTGAAAACGTTCACGCTGAACCCGGGTCATATAAAGAATATCAGCATCGTTAAAGTTGCCTGTTAATTCAGTTTCCTCAGTGTATTTTATTCCATTTTTTTTACAGAATATCTTGTATTCGTCGGGCATTTTCAATTCTTCCGGAGCAATAAATTTGAATGTAGGATTGAAATAGGACATTGCCATGATTAGAGAATGGACAGTTCTGCCATATTTTAAGTCACCGACGAGACAAATGTTTAGGTTTTCAAGAGTTCCTTGCGTCTTCAATATCGAATACATGTCCAGCAATGTCTGTGAAGGATGTTGATTGGCTCCATCGCCGGCATTGATAATAGGCACAGGTGATACTTCGGAGGCGTAGCGGGCAGCACCTTCGAGCGGGTGGCGCATAACAATGGCATCGGCATAGCAACTCACCATGTGGATAGTGTCGTTTAGCGTTTCTCCTTTCGACGAACTGCTGGTTGCTGCGTCTGAAAAACCGATGATAGATCCTCCTAAGCGAATGACTGCAGTTTCAAAACTCAAACGGGTTCGCGTTGATGGTTCAAAAAACAGTGTTGCAATAACTTTTCCGTCCAGCGTTTTTCGGTTGGGATTAGCTTCAAAGTTGGCTGCCGAATCCAATATCGACAGAATTTCTTCTTTGCTGTAGTCGGAAATTGATACTAAGCTATTTTTACTCATAGTTGCTCACTCCTTAAGTTGGTTTTGTAATCAGGGATGTTTTGTTATTATTTAAAGAAAATTCTTTTGAGTTTTATAAATAAAAAGAAATAAAAAAACCAACATAAATCGACTATTGATTTATATTGGTCTTGTGTTTCTTGAACGTCATTGATTCTGTGCAACCATTTTGCTGTGAGTTGCTTAGCTCAAAATAATATTTGAAGTTTCTCTTTTTCATTTTCGACAACAAAGATAGTCGATTTTTTTGAAATAAAGATATAGAAAATTTGTAATTTTTACGTAACCTGAAAAAACAAAGAAGAGATTTTGTATTTTACAAAATCTCTTCTTGTCGAGAGCGGAAGACGGGGCTCAAACCCGCGACCCTCAGCTTGGAAGGCTAATGCTCTATCGACTGAGCTACTTCCGCAATTTAATGTGATAATGTGTTAATTTGAAAATGTGATGATTAAAACATCATCATCATATCAACTCATCACCTCATCGTTTTTTTTTTGTGGGCAGAGAAGGATTCGAACCTCCGAAGTCGAAAGACAGCTGAGTTACAGTCAGCCCCAGTTGGCCACTTTGGTATCTGCCCTAATGTGCTTTTCAAAAGCGGTGCAAAGATATGCTTATTTATTTAAATTACCAAACAATATTTGCCATTTTTATTGCAGTAATTGCAGCTTCAACGCCTTTATTTCCGTGAATTCCGCCTGCACGATCAAGTGCTTGTTGTAAGGTGTTGGTAGTGAGCACTCCAAAAATTATCGGGCATCCATCCTCGATTGTATTTAATTTTGAAATTCCATAGGTTACTCCCTGACAAACGTAGTCGAAATGCGGAGTGTCGCCCTGAATTACACAACCAAGAACAATAATTGCGGCGTATTTGTGCACCTTCATATTCTCCAACATGCAATAATAATCAGCCTGAAGTTGTTTTGCTGCATAGGTTAATTCGAAAGTTCCCGGAACATGTACGATTTTTATTTGCTTTGGCTGTACGCCATTTTCAATAAGTGAATCTACTGCTCCCTGGAGTAAAGTATGAGTGATTTGTGGATTCCAATCGGCTACTGCAATTGCATATTGTTGCTCCGATACTTTCTTTTTATCGGGCATTTTGTCCTGATCGTAATCCGACAGATTTTGATATTGTGTTGCCATGAAACAAAAATTTGTGTGTAATAGTAATAGTGTATGAATAAAAAAGCTACTTCCTTTATATCAGAAGCAGCTTTTTAATATAAATTATGTAAAGCATTATTGCTGTACGCGGGCAATGTATTTGTCAATATCTGATGCTTCTGAACTCTTCGGATATTTTTCTTTAATTTCAGTATACATTTTTTCTGCATCAGCAGGCTGCTTGAGCGATTCGTATGCAATACCAGCTTTTTTAAGATATACAGGACTCATTACCATGTTATTCATATCAGCTGCTTTTTCGTAATAGCTGATCGCTTTTGAAGTTTCGCCTAAGTCAACGTAGCAGTCTCCGGTAAGTCCGATAACTGTAGTGGTGAAATAAGTGTCATCTCCATCGTATTGCGATAGATATTTAATGGCATCCTGATATTGTCCTAATTTGTAATAGCAAATACCGGTATAAGCAGCGGCTAAATTTCCTGACGAAGTTAAGCTGTATTCAGATGCAATTTCTTTAAAACCAATGAAATTAACTCCATCTCCGTCTAAAGCAACTTTGAACGAATCTCTTTCGAAATAAGATTGTGCTTTATACATTTCGTTTTCAGCATCGTTTTCACGAGGTTGAAGGTAAAAATTTCGGAATGAAAGTGCCAGTAGTACGACTAAAACAATTGTTCCAACACCAATTAATAATTGTTTTTGATATTTTTCAATAAATGCTTCCGATGCGCTCAATACATTCTCAACATTTTCTAATTCGTCGTGTTTTTGTTCTGCTTTTTTAGCCATAATATGGTATAATTAATTCGATTTTGTTAATTCGATTGTTTTTTAGTGTTGCAAAAGTAAATATTTTCTTTTATATGACGAAATTTTCATTTGGTTTTTTGTCTAATGTCTTTTTTTAGCTATTAATAAGGTGTTTCTTGGTTGTTCAATTATACTTTTTGCTGTTTTAAAAAGCATTTGTCAATTCGCTAATCTAATATGATATTTTATATAAAAAAAGAGTGATTGCTTTCTTAAATATGTGTATATGATAGTTTGCTCTGAAATTGAATAAATGTCAAATTGCCATATTTATTTATGAGGTGGTGAAAAATATTACATAAATGTAGGAAATTTTAGTCAAATGTGTCAAAATGTCAAATGAAAACTGTACTTTTGCGCCAAACTAAAAAACACCATTATGTTAGATGTAGGATTGACCACGTTTATGATCTTGGCCACCAGCCTTGTCATGCTTATGACTCCGGGATTAGCCTTCTTTTATGGAGGTTTGGGCTGTAAAAAGAATATTTTGAGTATCATGATGCAAAGCTTTGTTTCGATGGGAATAGGAACGATACTTTGGTTTGCATTTGGTTATTCGGTTTGTTTCAGTGGAAATATGAAAGAAGGAACCGATTTCCTTGGAATTTTTGGTAATTTGGATAAAGCTTTTTATCATGGAATTACGCCTTCTACTTTGGTTTCTGCCGATAAACCATTTCCTGAGTACATTTTTATTGCTTACCAAATGATGTTTGCCATCATTACTCCTGCGCTTATTACGGGTGCTTTCATTAATAGGGTTTCTTTTAAATCCTATATTGTTTTTCTTGTTTTGTGGCAGGTATTTGTTTATTATCCTTTTGTACACATGGTTTGGGGTGGTGGTTTGCTTGCCGAATGGGGAGTGTTTGATTTTGCAGGAGGAATCACTGTTCATGCAACAGTTGGTTTTGCTGCGCTAGCTTCTGTTTATTTTGTGGGTCGTCGACCTGAGAAAAATGAGCCTAATAATATCCCGTTGGTTGCAATTGGTACGGCCTTGCTTTGGTTTGGTTGGTATGGTTTTAATGCAGGAAGCGAATTAGCAGTTAATTCAGTAACCATTTCTGCATTTTTGAATACAGATACGGCTGCATCTTTTGCCGCAGTAACATGGCTTTTGATAGAATGGAATACAGGAAAGAAAAAACCTACATTTATCGGTTTAATGACCGGCGCTGTGGCTGGTCTTGCAACTATTACTCCTGCTGCTGGTTATGTGGATATTTATTCGGCGGCTGTTATTGGAGTTATTGCTGCTATAGGATGTTTTATGGCTGTAAAATTTAAAGAACATAAAGGTTGGGACGATGCATTGGATGTGTGGGGAGTTCACGGAATGGGTGGAGTTATCGGTACGATCTGTCTTGGCTTGTTCGCAAATAGCGCTATAAATTCTTCAGTGCCAAATGGGTTGTTTTTCGGAGGTGATGGAATGTTGCTGTTGAAAGAATCGGCTGCAATTTTGTTGGCGATCGCTTATGCTTTTGGATTTACGCTGTTGTTGTTTAAGTTGATAAATAACTTTATTCCTGTAAAAGTTACGGAACTGGAGCAAACTGTTGGTTTGGATATTGCTCACCATGGTGAAGTTGCCCGACAAAGTTAAATACCAGATATAGTATTTAAAAGAAACTGCAATTTGTTGATTTTATCAGGTTGCAGTTTTTTTTTGTTTTGAATTGTCTATTGTCTATTAGATTGATTATTTCTTGTCAAGTTGTCCAAAAACTTTCTTTAGAATTTCGTTGATACGGGCAACCGGATTTTGTCTGATGTCTTTTTCTTCGTCAGCTATTCTTATAAACAAGGCATCCAAAGCTTTTTGTGTTACATAATTTTCCAAATTTATATCAACCGGTTTTAGTCCTGCAATGACACCTACTCCTGAATTTGCAACTGAATTATATGCAGAGCTTAATGTATTCCATGATTCGTTGGTTGAAATACCTGCAACCAAAGGTTTGGCTAATGAATTTCCGATTTTTGGAGCAAAAGCTAATTGAAGTTGCGAATAGGTGTTTTTTCTCAGATATTCAGTTGCTGCATTTTCATTTCCAAATAAAATTTCTTTTGCGTCGCCAATTGTCATATTCTTAATTGCAGAAACGAAAATCGGGGTAGCTTCCTTGACGGCATCTTCTGCTGATCTGTTTAGTGAAAGTACTGCATTGTCGACTAATTTTTGTCCTCCGGGAATCAGTTTTATGTTGTCGATAATGGGCTGTGCTTCTTTTGGTAGAAGTATTTTTAGTGCGGCATTTTGATAAAATCCATTTTCAATTCCCAGATTTTCAACTGCTTGGCCAATACCAACATTTAATGCGTTTTTCAAACCGGAAATATTATCGGTATTTGAAATTGATTGTGTAGAGTTTACTGAATTGTTGACCTGAGTGGCTACCTGCAAAAGTTCTGCACATGAAGTTACTGTTAAAATAAGGGAAAACACGATAGGATAAATTATTTTTTTCATTTGGATATATTTTTATTACAAATCTAATGTTAATATTGTATTCGATTTCACTTTAGAACATTTTTTTTGATAAAACGTTAGTAAATGTATAAAAGTTATATTCAAATCAACTAAATAAATTAAAAACAAAATGAGTAAAATTGAAAAAATTATTGCCAGAGAAATTCTTGACTCTCGTGGAAATCCAACAGTAGAAGTAGATGTGTTGCTCGAATCGGGTGTAGTTGGCCGTGCAGCAGTTCCTTCCGGAGCCAGTACTGGCGAAAATGAAGCAATTGAATTGCGCGATGGCGATAAAAGCCGCTATTTGGGTAAAGGAGTTCAAAAGGCTGTAGACAATGTAAATAAGATTATTGGTCCGGCTTTGATTGGTGTAAGTGCTCTTCAGCAAAGAGCTATTGATAAGGCTATGATTAAACTGGATGGAACCAAAACAAAATCAAATTTGGGAGCAAACGCGATTTTGGGTGTTTCTCTGGCGGTAGCTAAAGCTGCAGCTGCATATCTCGATTTGCCACTGTATCGTTATATCGGTGGAACAAATACTTTTGTATTGCCTGTGCCAATGATGAATATTATCAATGGTGGTTCGCACTCCGATGCTCCAATTGCTTTTCAGGAATTTATGATTCGTCCTGTCGGTGCTTCTTCGTTTAAAGAAGGGTTGAGAATGGGGGCTGAAGTGTTTCATTCTTTGAAAAAAGTGCTTCATGATAGAAATTTAAGTACTGCGGTTGGTGATGAAGGCGGATTTGCTCCAACTCTGAAAGGAACGGAAGATGCATTGGAATCAATCATTTCTGCTATTGAAAAAGCCGGATATAGTGCAGGGAAAGATGTTATGATTGGATTGGATTGTGCTTCTTCTGAATTCTTTAAAGATGGAATTTATGATTATTCCAAATTTGAAGGTGCGACAGGAGTAAAGAGAACTTCTGCGCAGCAAGCGGAATTTTTGGCAGAATTGGTGTCAAAATATCCGATTGATTCTATTGAAGATGGTATGAGTGAAGGTGATTGGGATGGCTGGAAATTATTGACTGAAAAACTAGGCAATAAGGTTCAGTTGGTTGGTGACGATTTGTTCGTAACGAATGTCGATTATCTTAAAAAAGGAATTGATTTGGGTTGTGCAAACTCAATTTTAATAAAAGTTAATCAAATTGGAACGTTAACAGAAACGCTTGATGCCATTGAGATGGCTCATCGTGCCGGTTATACCTCCGTAACTTCTCACCGTTCCGGCGAAACAGAAGATGCTACAATTGCCGATATTGCTGTTGCAACTAATTCAGGGCAGATTAAGACAGGCTCTTTAAGTCGTTCGGATCGTATGGCAAAATACAATCAATTGCTCAGAATTGAGGAAGAATTAGGTGGATTGGCTGTTTATGGATTTAAAAAATAAATTAAAATAGTATCTGTGTAATTATTAAATTTATAAAAAATGAAAAGCTGTCATATAAATGGCAGCTTTTTTAATGCTTTAAATTTTATAATTTTTATTAATTAAAATTGCCTCGTTAAAGCCCGTTAAGTTCTAAATAGTGTGTGTTAATTAACGACAAATTACACTGACATTTTATTTTATAGGTACAACTTTTGTCTATTTTCGCGTTGAAAATTCATGAAAAGAATAAAATCAATATAGCATATTATACTATAATTATCAACCCTTTTAATAGTTATAAAAATGGAAAAGATGAAAGAATTTAAAAGATTGAAAATGCTTGGCTTTTTTGTTGGTGTAATCGCATTAAGCATGGCAACAAATTTAACAACAAATTATTTGGCAAATAAGTCCGAAAATAATCATGAGAGCCAGAGCGTACAAGTGCCTGCAACTTATGCAAAGTTTGCAAATGCTTCCAATGCAATGGAAACTGATTTTACGGTGGCGGCTGAGTTGTCTATTCATGCGGTTGTGCATGTCAAAACAAAAACTCCTATGAAAAATCAAATGTTTGGTGGTGGAGGTATGAATGATCCTTTTTTTGAGTATTTCTTCGGACGACCTCAGCAAAGACAACCACAGGAAATGCCAATGCAGGAAGCTTCTGGATCTGGAGTCATTATATCGAATGATGGTTATATCGTGACTAATAACCATGTGGTGGAAGATGCGAAGGAAATTGAAGTGACATTAAACGACAATCGTAGTTTTAAAGCAAAATTGGTTGGTGCAGATCCAAATACAGACATTGCACTTATTAAAGTTGATGCCAAAGACTTGCCTGTTATTCTTTTCGGTAATTCCGATTCGCTTAAAGTGGGCGAATGGGTGTTGGCTGTTGGCAATCCATTCAATTTGACATCAACAGTTACTGCCGGAATAGTTAGTGCAAAAGGTCGTAGTATTGGAATAAATAAAAGTAAAATGCCTATTGAATCGTTTATTCAAACCGATGCTGCGGTTAATCCGGGCAATAGTGGTGGCGCATTAGTAAATACGCGCGGTGAGTTGGTCGGTATTAATACGGCGATAGCTTCACAAACCGGAAGTTATGCCGGCTATGCTTTTGCAGTTCCTGTAAGTATTGTACAAAAAGTGGTTGCCGATATTCGCCAATATGGTATTGTGCAACGAGCGCTACTGGGTGTACAAATGGGTGCTATCACCGACGAGGTCGCAAAAGATAAAAAATTGAAAACAATGGAAGGTGCATATGTGGACAAAGTAGTAGAAAACAGTGCAGCAGATAAAGCCGGAATTAAAGCTGGAGATGTAATTGTTAAAGTAGAAAATGAAGATATAAAATCTCCGTCTCAACTTCAGGAACAAATCGGACGTTACAGTCCTGGTGATAAAGTCTCGATAACAGTTTTGCGAGACAATAAACCGGTTGTCGTGAAGGCAGAATTGAAAAATAGCGTAGGTAGTACTGCTGTTGTTTCGTCCAATAACAATATTGATATGCTTGGAGCTGAGTTTAAGGCGTTGGACGAAAAAACAATGGATAAATTTAACCTTCCATATGGCGTAGAAATAAAATCGTTGAAAAAAGGCAAGCTGCAGGAAGCTGGTATTAAAGCCGGATTCATTATTGTGAAAATCAATAATCAGGCTATTAGAGAAGTGGATGATATTGAATCGGCACTCGATGACAGCATGAATGGTGATGATAGATTTAAAACGTTTAATATAGTAGGTCTGTATCCGAATGGTAAAATGGCAGCTTATGCTATAAATTTGACAGACAATTAAATGTGTAGGTTTATAGTATAGAAAAAGGACAAATCTATTCTGGTATGGATTTGTCCTTTCAACTTTTTTTATAAACAGAAAACAAAACACAATAAATTACGTTTAATTGATAGTTGATTTCAATTTAATAAATTATTTAGTAGAAAAGTTGCAGTTTGTTTTGAGAATATATTAAATTGATTCGATGTGCAAAAAATATCAAATTGTAAGTTTAATTAAAGGTGTGTTGCTAAGGTATAAGTAAGGATAATTATTTTACGATTTTTGCATTGTAGAGTCAAAAAAAACAACTACTTTTGCAAGCTAATTTTCATCAATAAAATGAGACAATTAAAAATAACAAAATCAATCACGAATCGTGAAAGTGCATCGCTTGACAAGTATTTGCAAGAGATTGGACGTGAGGATCTTATTACAGTTGAAGAAGAAGTTGAATTGGCTCAGCGGATTCGTAACGGAGATCGTATAGCGTTGGAAAAACTGACACGAGCAAATCTGCGTTTCGTTGTTTCCGTGGCTAAACAATATCAAAATCAGGGTTTAAGTTTACCCGATTTGATTAATGAAGGAAACTTGGGTTTAATTAAAGCTGCTGAGAAATTTGACGAAACACGTGGTTTTAAATTTATTTCTTATGCAGTTTGGTGGATTCGTCAATCTATTTTGCAGGCCTTGGCTGAACAATCCAGAATTGTGAGACTTCCATTGAATCAGGTTGGTTCCTTAAACAAAATCAACAAAGCATTTTCGAAATTTGAACAGGAAAATGAACGTCGTCCGTCTCCTGAAGAGTTAGCTGACGTGTTGGATATTCCTGTTGACAAGATTGCTGATACCATGAAGGTTTCAGGTCGCCATATTTCGGTGGATGCTCCGTTTGTTGAAGGTGAAGATAACAGCTTGCTAGATGTGATGGTAAACGATGATTCTCCTAATGCAGACCGTGTATTGATCAACGAATCACTTTCTAAAGAAATCGAGCGCGTATTGGCATTTACATTGTCAGATAGAGAACGCGATATAGTGAAAAAATTCTTTGGAATTGGTGTAGCTGAAATGACACTGGAAGAAATAGGAGATGAATTTGGCTTAACCCGCGAGCGTGTAAGACAGATTAAAGAAAAAGCGATTCGGAAATTGAGACCAAACGCAAAGAGTAAATTATTAAAAGGATTTTTAGGATAATACGAAATAGAGTAATGATCTCCTGAAAAAAATAAAAAGAGCAAGTGTAAACTTGCTCTTTTTATTTTTTTGTGTGTTTGGGTTTTTAATACTGTTCATTTTCATTCGGAAAATCGCCTGTTTTTACATCTTCTACATAATGCTCAATGGCATTGTGCATTATTTGCTGAAGATTTGCATATCTACGGAGAAATCGTGGTGAAAAGTCCTGAGTAAGTCCGAGCATATCGTGAATTACTAAGACCTGTCCATCAACCCCATTTCCGGCTCCAATACCAATAACCGGAATTGTTAGCTCGGAAGCTACCCGTTGAGCTAGTGCTGCTGGTATTTTTTCTAAAACAACAGCAAAACAACCAGCTTCTTCCAATAAATGAGCATCGCGAATAAGTTTTTCTGCTTCTTCACCCTCTTTGGCACGAACAGCATATGAACCATATTTGTTAATCGATTGTGGCATTAATCCTAAATGACCCATTACGGGGATACCTGCTGTAAGGATTCGTTTTACCGATTCAATAATTTCTTCGCCACCTTCTAGTTTAAGGCAATCGCCGTGCGTTTCTTTCATTATTCTGATGGCAGAAGCCAAAGCTTCTTTGGAATTCCCCTGATATGTTCCAAAAGGCATGTCAACAACTACTAAAGCTCGATTTACGCCTCTTACAACTGATTTAGCCAGAAAAATCATTTGATCCAATGTTATTGGCAATGTAGTCATGTTACCACACATTACATTAGATGCTGAATCACCAACCAGAATTATATCAACACCAGCCTGATCAACAATTGTTCCCATTGTATAGTCGTAAGCAGTTAGCATGCTGATCTTTTCACCTCTTTCTTTCATTTCCAGTAAGCGGTGAGTTGTGACTCTTCTGGAATCTTCTTTTTGTACTGACATAATGTTTGTTTTAGTTGAGTTTGCAAAGATATATATATTATAACGGCATTATTCAAATTGAAATAACATTCTTTGTGAAAATAACTTTAATATCAGTTAAATGGTCTTTGTGTATGCTTTTGTGCCAAAAAACTCGTGTTAATTAAAAAAAAACGATTCTTTTTTCGTATTTTAAACCTATCTTTGCAGACTGTTTTTACATAATACTATATAACGAATCCGAAATTACATGAAAGATTCATTCTTGTTTTTAAAAGATTCTGATATGTTTTCACATTTGAGGAATTTAAAATACATACCAAGATGGTTGGTGTTGTTTATAGATATCATTCTTTGTTTATTTTCTTACTATGTTGCTTCATATCTTTCCTTAAAGCTTTTTGCAAACATAGATGATGTTAGAGTTTTAAGTTTTGCTGAAAGAATCTCAATTATTTTACTCATTCAAATAATTTTTTTCTGGCTTTTTCATACTTATTCAGGAGTACTTAGATATTCTGGCTTTGTTGATGCTACGAAATTGTTAATTGCTGTATCGGGAAATGTTGCTTTATTGAGCTTAGTAAACTTTATTTTCTATGTTAGCTCGGGCATCGTATTATTATTCTATACAACCTTATTTATTTATGGAGTAATTTCATTTTTGTTGCTATTTTGCCTTCGCTTAGCTACAAAAATGGTATATGACTATTTTACTCAAAACTTTGGGAAGATTACTCCAATAGTTATTTATGGTACTCAGTCGGCGGCTATCGGTATAGCCAAGATGCTCAGAACTACCCAAGAAACCAAATACAAGTTGGTTGGATTTATAGATGATGATAAGAATGCCAGTCAAAGACTTATTATGGGAGTTAAAGTATTTCATTTGAATGAAGATTTGGTTCGAAAAATGATTGCAAAAAATATAAAAGCAATTATTATTTCTCCTAATAAGTTGAAACAGATAGATCTCAATACTGATTTGGATATTTTTTTGAATAACGGCCTGTCAATTCTGACATCCCCACCGATGAGTATTTGGAAAGACGATATGCCAACCATTAAACAAATTAAATCTATTCAGATTGAGGATTTATTAGAAAGGCCATGTATAAAAATATCTACAGATAATATAGCTGCACAATTGAAATCTAAAGTTATATTGATTACAGGTGCTGCCGGATCAATCGGGAGTGAAATTGTTCGACAAGTAATAAATTATAATCCTACATTAATAATTTTGTTGGATCAGGCAGAGTCTCCGATGCACACTTTAAAACTTGAGTTAGAGGAGCAACATCCGAAGCAGAACTTTAGCGTGTTTTTAGGAGATGTAAGAAATAAAGAGCGTATGGAGTACATGATTGATATGTACAGACCTGATTACATTTATCATGCAGCAGCCTACAAACATGTTCCTTTAATGGAAGATAATCCTGTAGAAAGCGTTCAGGTAAATATTAAAGGAACCAAAATTATGGCTGATTTGGCGGTCAAATATAAAGTTGAACGTTTTGTGATGATTTCGACAGATAAGGCTGTAAACCCGACCAATGTAATGGGGGCATCGAAAAGAATTGCAGAAATATATGTTCAATCATTATTTCATAAATTAAACAAAAGTAGCGAGAACACTACAAGATTTATAACAACTCGTTTTGGAAACGTTTTAGGTTCTAATGGCTCTGTAATTCCTCATTTTAAATCTCAAATTGAAAAAGGTGGACCAGTAACTGTAACTCACCCGGATATTATCAGGTACTTTATGACCATCCCTGAAGCATGTATGTTAGTTCTTGAAGCAGGTGCAATGGGTGTAGGAGGTGAAATTTTCGTTTTTGATATGGGGAGTCCTGTGAAAATTGTTGATTTAGCAAAGAAAATGATTCGTTTAGCAGGATATATTCCTGAAGTTGATATTAAAATAGAATATACAGGTCTCAGACCAGGTGAAAAGTTGTATGAAGAACTCTTAAATAAGAAAGAACTTACAATTGAAACACATCATCCTAAGATTATGATTGCAAAAGTTCAGGAATATGAATTTGATAACGTTTCCCTTCAAATTGATGAACTCATAAACCACAGCAAAATATGTAAAAATTTCCTTACTGTTTCGATGATGAAGAAAATTGTACCAGAATTTTTAAGTAAGAATTCCCAATACGAAAGATTAGATGTGTAATTTAAATTATGGACTTATTAATGCCGACTATTAATAGTATTGTATATTCATATCCGTTTCTAACTATTCTAGTTTCATTTCTTATTGGTTTAAGTTTTATGCCTTTAGTGATTGATATTGCTAAGAAGCGAAATTTTGTAGTGAAACCCAATAAAAGGACTTCACATGAAGGTGTTATACCCAATATAGGTGGAATTAATATTTTTATATCTTTTCTTCTGACAATATTCCTATTTTCCTTTACAATAATCAGCCAACTTCAGTTCCGGATTTTTGGCATTTTCATAATTCTGATAATTGGTTTTGTAGATGATTTGATTGATGTGAAGCCATTGTGGAAACTTATTGGAGAATTGACTTCAGCTTTTTTTCTAATTGTTGTTTCCGATGTTAGGTTGACTCATTTGCATGGTTTTATGGGAATTAATGAACTGCCTCTTTTTGTAAGTTATCTCTTGTCTTTTTTTGTTTTCATAGTAATTATGAATTCATTGAATCTCATAGATGGTGTTGATGGATTGGCATCAGGACTCGGGGTTGTGTATAGTATGTTCTTTGCTGTATATTTTCATATTGCCGGCAACATTATCCTTTCTATTTCAGCTTATGCAATGGTGGGTTCTTTAGCAGTTTTCTTTCTTTATAATGTTTTTGGAAACAAACGCAAGATATTTATGGGAGACTCGGGTTCTTTGCTTCTGGGATATATGATTGCATTATATGTTTTCGAGTTCTGTAAGTTAAACGCATTTAAATCTGTACCAACAGAATTATATATGAGTGCAGCTCCCGCAGTAGCCATATGTGTTTTATCAGTACCTTTGTTTGATACATTACGTGTAATGACAACAAGAATGAGAAAAGGTTTTTCTCCTTTTCAACCTGACAAGAATCATATTCATCATTTATTGTTAAAAATAGGACTAAAACACAGACAAGTAACTTTTGTGTTGCTATGTGTGTCATTATTTTTCATAGGTTTAGGGTTGATTGGCCGAAATTGGCCTATTGGTTTACTTGTAACTATTACATTCATTATTGCTTTTTCGCTTACATACGGATTGTGGAGGCTGGTAGATAAGAGGCAATTCAAAGAAAAAAGCTTAAATAATTAATTCGTTTCCTATTTATTTTACATGATTTCTGTTGAACAACTTACAGTGGAATTCGGTGGATCGCCACTTTTTGATGAAATAAGTTTTTTGGTCAATCCAAAAGATAAGATTGCACTTGTAGGTAAAAATGGAGCCGGGAAAACGACTCTTCTTAAAATTTTTGCAGGAAAACAAGCTCCTACCAGAGGACGCGTTACTTTACCAAAAGATACTACAATTGGCTATCTTCCACAGCACATGATTCACAACGAAGGAACTACTGTTTTACAGGAAGCAGAAAAAGCCTTCGAACACATTACTGATTTACAACAACAAATAGAACAATTAAATATTGAACTTGCTGAACGCACGGATTACGAAAGCGAAGAATACCATCAACTGTTGGATAAACTTTCGCATGAAAATGAACGACTCCAGATTATTGGAAACGGAAACTTTTATGCTGAAATTGAAAAAACGCTTTTAGGACTTGGCTTCTTAAGAAGTGATTTTGAACGTCAGTGTTCCGAGTTTAGCGGTGGGTGGCGTATGCGCATTGAATTAGCAAAAATTCTGCTTCAGCGACCTGAAGTTCTATTACTCGATGAGCCTACCAATCATCTTGATATAGAGTCAATTCAGTGGCTTGAGAATTTTCTTGTTACTTCGAATAGTGCTATTGTTCTTGTTTCTCACGACCGAGCATTTATCGATGCTGTAACTGGTCGTACAATTGAGATTTCATTAGGGAAAATTTACGACTATAACGTTAATTATTCAAAATATCTGGTTCTTCGCAAGGAAAGACACGAACAGCAGGTAAGAGCTTACGAGAATCAACAAAAAATGATTCAGGATACGGAAGATTTTATCGAACGTTTTCGCTCAAAAGCAACAAAAGCTGTTCAGGTTCAGTCGCGTATCAAGCAACTGAATAAAATTGAACGACTTGAAGTTGATTTGGAAGATAATTCCCGCCTGCACCTGAAATTCCCTCCGGCTCCACGATCAGGAAGCATTCCTGTGGAAATTGAGCATCTATCAAAAGCTTATGGAGATAAATTGATTCTGGATAATATCGGATTGATTATTAATCGTGGAGAAAAGGTTGCGTTTGTTGGCAAAAATGGTGAAGGAAAAAGTACGCTGGTGAAGTGTATAATGAGCGAAATTGAATATTCCGGCACATTGAAAATTGGTCACAATGTGAAAATAGGATATTTTGCACAAAATCAGGCATCTTTGCTCGATGGAGAACGAACTGTTTTTGAAACAATTGATTACGTGGCTGTTGGTGATATTCGCACAAAGATTCGTGATATTCTCGGGGCGTTTATGTTTGGTGGCGAAGCGTCCGATAAGAAAGTGAAAGTGCTATCTGGTGGTGAAAGAAGCCGATTGGCCATGATTCGTTTATTGTTGGAACCTGTCAATTTGTTGATTTTGGATGAGCCTACCAATCATCTCGATATGCGTTCGAAAGATGTGCTGAAAGAAGCGATAAAAGCCTTTGACGGAACGGTGATTGTTGTGTCGCACGACCGTGAGTTTTTGGATGGTTTAGTGACTAAAGTGTACGAATTCGGGAATAAGAAAGTCCGCGAACATTTGGGTGGCATTTACGAGTTCTTACAGTACAAAAAAATGGATAGTTTGCGCGATTTGGAAATTTCCAATTCACTGAAAACTGCGGCCACAAAAGAAAAGGCCGTTTCTGAAAATAAACTTTCCTATGAAGCCCGTAAAGAACTTAGCCGAAAAATAAGAAAAGCTGAAAAAGCTGTGGAAGAAGTTGAGCTTTATATTTCGAATCTTGAAGCGGAAATTGCAGAGATGGATAAAATGCTTCAATTGCCCGAAAAAGCCTCCGATACCGATTATATTATGCTTTATCAAAAGAAACAGCGGGAGATGGAGCAGAAAGTGTACGAATGGGAGATACTAAGCGAAGAAGTAGAAAATTTAAAATCGGAAGAATAATATAAAACTCACAGATAATAAAATAATGCCAAAGCTCTATTTAATACCGACATCGTTGGGCGAATGTGATCTGAATCATATTTTGCCTTCGCATAATTCTGATATTACGAGTTCCTTGCGCTATTTTATTGTAGAAGATGTGCGCACAGCCCGTCGTTTCCTGAAAAAACAAAATCCAGCGATAGACATCGATCAACTTACATTTTTTGTGTTGAACCAACATACAACACCCGAGGAAATAAGCGGATATTTAAAACCAATGTTTGCGGGAAATGATATGGGAGTTTTGTCGGAAGCGGGTTGCCCTGCCATTGCCGATCCCGGAGCTGATGTGGTTGCTATTGCACAACGAAATAATTTTACGGTGGTTCCATTGATTGGACCTTCCTCCATTCTTCTTTCCCTTATGGCTTCGGGGTTTAACGGACAAAGTTTCGCTTTTGTGGGTTATCTACCTATTCAGCCTGCGGAGCGTTCTAAA
>QKGU01000189.1 GCA_003250325.1 Paludibacter sp. | reverse complement strand
TTTGTACCCGCTAACGCCCAGATGGCGGAATTGGTAGACGCGCTGGTCTCAAACACCAGTGGATTCACTTCCATGCCGGTTCGATCCCGGCTCTGGGTACAGCTTAAAAGCTCAATCAGTTGATTTTCAACGATTGAGCTTTTTCTTTTTCTCTATTTGCACCACATTTGCACCACATGCAAACTGTTTCGTTAGATTGCATTTGACTGCAACAATCACAATGCCAGCCATTTATAATATCCATCCACAATAAAGTGCAATAAAATCTGCTTATTCATCAACTCAAGAAGCATAATTACTCTTACAATACACTATATTTCACTCACTTACACTTATTTTCTCATTGACAACGCTTTGTCTATTCTATATTTTTACATTGATAATTCAATGTCGGATTATTGTAAATACTTATTATTATGGCAAGGCAACTTGGGCATGTAAAATACAAAGGGACGATTGGGGACATTCGTCACTTTAAAATCAAAGGAATGAGCGGACACTTTGCCGGATTGAACGGTGGAGCTACTGCGGAACAAATCAAGAACGGAGCTTCGTTCGTGAGAACTCGTGAAAACATGAATGAGTTTGCAGGCTGCGCAACAGTAGGCAAAGCAATTCGTGCAGGTCAATCACAATTAATGAAAACCATGAGCGACCCTCAGTTTACCGGGCGTTTGACTGGTATCATTAAAAGAATCAATTTAGAAGACCAGAGTGAAGCTCGTGGTGTTCGTGCGATTTTGATTACTTCGGTTCCTCAGCATTTAGTTGGATTGAATTTCAATCGCAACAATACTGTGGAAGGCTCTTTCAGCGGTGAGTTGGAAACGTCTGCCAATGCTGACCGCAACAGTGTAACACTGACTGTAGAAGCGTTTGAAACGCTAAAACAGCTGAACATCCCTGCCGGAGCTACTCATTTCCGTTTTGTGAACTCCATTTCTGTGATTTCCGATTATGCTTACAATTCGTTGACAAAGGTTTACGAACCCATCGAACCGGCATTAAATCAACTTTCAAAGGTGGTTTATTCGGACTACATCGAAATTGCCCAGGGAACTACCCCTGAGATTTCAGTTGTAAGCGCTTTGAATGGAACTCCAGCCATGACCGAAAACGTAAGTTTGTTGAGTTGTGTCGGAATTGAGTTCTACCAGAAAGCCGGAAACGAATACTATGTATTCTCGGTTGGAAACAGCATGAAGATCAAAAACGTATTTTGATTGAATGCATTGAATTTAAACTAAGCTCCGCTGCAAAGCGGGGCTTTTTTTATGCCCATACATTTCGATAGTTTTTTTTCTATTGGGTGGGCTTATGGTAGGCTTATGTATGACTTATGGTAGGCTTATCCATGCTTTATGACAGGCTTACCCACCTGCCGAATTGAAGTTGTAAACGATTAGCATTTTGGCCTTATTCATAGTATTTAGTTTCTGCCGAAGCTGATTTTCGAGCTGGTTAATGCTTTGGAATGTAGCAACCATTTTGAGAAACTGCTCCGGGTTGCTTTCTGATTTATCCAATCCGGATTGAATGCATTTTTTCATGTCACGCAGAATGACAAACGGAATGACCGAACCCCGCAAATATGGATAGAATGTTTTGGACTTCCACAAACAGAAAAGCAGCCAGTACGCCTGCTCTTTGTCATTTTCGGACTGGAAGCAGATAACAAAGCAATTCGGGCATGGTGAAAGAAGCGGTTTTCCGCTGTTATTTCCTTTGCAAAGAATAAAGAAATGAGGATCTGAGATTTCCTGTTTAGGGCTGTAAGATTTCAACAAAAAGGTACACATAAGCAAATAGAATAAAGGGTGATTAAACATTCATCGCATCGGGCAAAAGCTCATTTTCCGCGAAAAAACACGAAAAGCGAAAAGAAAATGTAAACCACCTCTTACTGCAATAAAAAGCGAAATGAAATGGAGCGTTAGGGCTGTCAAGGTTTTTTTGTCAGAATACTACCTGTAGCGTAGCGAAAGTGTGGAGATTGTGACAAAAACCCGTAGGGCTTGACCTTCTATGTTGTAATCCAAATAAATTGAGTAATATTTTTGATATCTAATGAATAATTGTTATATATATCAGATAATGAGTGTATTGAAATATAGTAATTTCATGTCTGTATGAGTTTTTAGACAATAAGATTTCTGCACTACATATCAATGTACTGCATAATTATAAAAATCAATCTGTCAATATCCCGCAAAAACAACCTTCTATCAGTAGTCAAATAGTTATTTGCTACATTTCCTTTTTCAGTTCATGAGAGCATAAAAGTGCCGTAATCTTTACTAAGCGATCATTGCCGCAGGTCAAGCAAACCGGTCACTTGATTTATATGATTGTTTTTACAGGTTTTGACCTACGATTCCCGTTTGATATGGGCGTTTGTTTTTAAGCGTATAATACATTCGATTCAGCAGTTTTCTGGCAATGCGAATGATTGCTTTATTGGGCTGCATTCTTTTTATGTATGTGTTATAGCTGAGTGATAAAGCGGTATCTATTCTAACGGCTACCCAAGCACTTTCCACCAACATGCTTTTCAGTATTTTTTGTCCTCTGAAAGTCATTTCACCATTATTTTCTTTCTCTCCACTGGAGTGGCTGGTGGGAACCAGTCCCACATATGAAGCCAGTTCGTCAATGGTTCTGAACCGTTCCACGTTTTCTATTTGGGTGATAAAAACCACTGCATTTGTGATTCCTATGCCTGGAACAGTTTGAAGTAACTCGACATTTTTCTTGTATTTGTCCGAACGACAAAGAGCTCTTATCTTTTTATCAATTTCCAATAAAAGTTGCCGTTGGTTCTCAGCTTCCCGGATCAGCATATCCAAAGCTGTTCTGCCAGACCATGTGTCGAGTTTGATTTCTTTCAACCATTGCATAAAGTTCCTGCTCCAATGAGTTTTAGTATTCTCAAAATTCTCGGGATAGCATATTCCAAAGAAATACAGAAAGGACTTAATTCTGACTTTGAAGCGAACCATATCTTTAACCAGCATATTTCGGGTTCGTACAAGCGAACGGTCTTCAATTGTGTGATTATCCATAATATAAATTGGAGTCAATAAACCTGATCTTAATGCCTTAGCAATTTTCCTGCTGTCAACCGGATCGTTTTTATGGTACTGTTCTTTTTGTGTAGTTGGCACATCGGCTGGGTTAATGACGATATTGTTTACGCCCAAAGACGTTAGACGGTAATGAGCCCAAAAACCGCTAAACCCAGCTTCATAAGCTGAATGATAGCTCCCATTTGGAAAATGTTTCTCTAAATAGCCAAATAACACTTCCGGTTTTGGAGGTTGACTAAATGTTTTGTGTGGTTGAGTTTCGGTAAGTATTGTTACCGTCCAACTCTTTAAATGGACATCAATACCCACATAAATGTTTTGTCCTTTGAAGTCTAATTCATTTCCATGACGTTGCATAAATTATTGTATTTAAAGTTGATAATTCGAATAAAAGTCAAATATGCATAGAATTACATTATACTCGTACATTAAAAAAAACGTTGTTGTAAGTTTGGTTGCCACTCGGACAAAACGGGAAATAACTTTTGGGGCCGTCCCACCGAGCCCGAAAAAAGTTATTCTCGTTTTTGGCCGCCAGGAGTAATCATCTTTTGAGAATGCGTTTACAAACATAGGGACTTTACTGACCTATTTTATTGCTGTTATCTTTGTGAACATTTTTTTTGTCGTACTATCACACTACTTTTTCTTCACTGTATTTGTATTATATTGAATTGTTGATAACATCAACTGCATTTATCTTAGGGGTGGGTGGTCGGGGGTTGGCGTGGGAGAAGCAGGTTTAAACCGAATAGTAAAAACAGCCTTGAGCGTGCGTGGATAGCAAGGCAAATGCGAGTGTAGAGAAACGGAACGAAGTATGCAGCCTGTGCGTAGTGTGCGAGCCTATGCGAGTGGAGCGAGTGCCCCGGACACAGGAAGCGCGGAGCGCGGTGGACGGGTGCTGCCGGCAGCTGGGTTGGCGCATTTTTTTGCCCGAACGGTGCGGGTGGCGGAAGCAAGGGCTGGAAGTAGTGAGCGAATGGAGTGTATTGGAGCGAATGAACGGAAAGGGTGTATATGTGCGGTGGTGAAGCGGTGTGGAGTGAAACGGAACACGGCTGCAACCACATGGATTTGCAGGGTGGGAAAAGACATATACCCTGAAAGTGAAATGAGTGGAATGGAACGCAATGAGCGAATGAATGACTGCTCTTGCGTGCGGTTGGCAATAGCGGTGTGAAAGAAGGAATGTAGAGAAATAAAATGAACGAAAAGACTGAATGAACACGGCTATGCCAACATGGAAAAGTGAGCTGCAAAAAATGTGACAAACCATAACAGCACGAGCGACCGCAGGCGAGCAAAACTCTAAATGGTGGCTGACCCCTACAAACAAATAGGGGTTTTAGGGGGCAGGTGCAACCATGACTGAGGAATGACAGAACGTGGTGAACAAAACAAGCTAACACGCCATGACGAGCACCTACCGGAGCGCAGGAGTGAGTGTGGAAGCGGTAGCCACAAGGGCAGCCGAAAAAATACGACCCGAAGGTGTGGAGATTTTTTTCAGGCTGCTTGTTTTACCCTTGGGGCTATGTTTTTGTGAACAAAGTGGCGGAATGACGAAGACCGCTTTACCTATTCGGTTTAAACCTGCTAGGGTAGAAAATAAAAAACCGAAATTCTACTGAACTTCGGTTGATTCTTTTGGTTTCGCACCAAAATTAATTGGTGGTATTATAATGGGTTTCATCCCAGATTGTATAACCAAGTTAGTTATATAAGCTCTCAAATATGGATAAACTATAGAAGGAGAACTGATATTCAAATAGTTTTCTCTAACACCTTCACTTACATCGCCATTTATTTCAAAAAATGCCAATGCTTGAATTTGCAAATTAAATGATTTATCCTCCGAAACGACACTTACAATAAATTCAGCATCAAAAATATTTTGATTTTCTTTCAAAATATGATTAATATGTTGCACATTCACACTGAATTGACCTTCAATAAATCCCTTTGGTTTATCGAAAATTACTTTAGTAATTTCATATCCTTTAAAAAGTAAAGCTGCTTGTTCTGCCATAATTAAGCTGCGAGTGCATAATTGTTTTCACCTGCAACTACAGGTGTTTCCTCTACAAAAATAGTAGTATTGTTAGAATCGCCAACGAAAACAGGCAAACTATCTAATATTTGACAACCCTCTATGTTGGAAAAGAAAATTTTTTCAAGTTGAAGTTTAGCTTTCATTTCTAATTCTGACCTTCTCATAGCCTTACGTGCTACTCTGTTTGCAGACCATCTTTCCCAAGCTTCAGGAGTCATACTACCCATAAGTTGGTCAAATTCTTTATTTAGTTTATCCCAGTTGGCCATTGTGCATTAGTGTTTTTTCTTAAGAGGTGCAAAGTTAGTAATAATTTCCGGTCGATTAACTCTGATTTGAATTCTTTTTTTATAGTAGTAGTTTAAAACCTTTAAATGACGATTGTTATCGGGTAAATCTTGGAAACGAATTACTTTAATATTGTCCCACACAGAATAATCCATTATAAAATCATTAAAATCTTGAAGAGTTGGTTTCTCTTTGTAGATTGAGTAATACTCATCTGCGAACCTCTCAACATTACTAACAAAATTGTAGTAATCATGTTCATTAAAGACGGTATCAATATAATCATCTTCATCAAACTCTAAAGTAGCGACGAATATCTGATACGTTTTATTAATTCCACTCGATTTCTTGTCTTTACCCCAAATATGGGCAAATTCCAAATCTTGCCAAAAATAGAAACCATCACCAAGCCACATATCATTACCAGTCCCTTCGATCGGCATCTTTAATAACGGGGATAGGAGCTCTTGTGTATGGAATACTCTTTCAAACTTCATCTAAATAAATTTTTAATGCTTATTATTCACACACTTCATATTGATTAAAAAGGTACTGTAAACTCATATTCAACTTTACTGCATCATGCGGAATGAGAATGTATTTCCAGGGTTTGCCATTTATTTGCTGATTGTATTCTGTGGCATTGATACAATAATTCAATGCTGCTTTGGCTTTGGACTGTACTTGTTCGGTTTCTACATCGTCATTTCTCTTTGTTTCCACCATTGCAATATAGCCGGGTGTTTCGACAATGAAATCGGGCGTATAGTTTTTTGAAGGACGACCATAATAAATATTGAACTGTGATAAAGCTGGTTTTAACCACTTTATACAGTCATTGTCTTGTTCGAGAATGGTTGCAAAGTCTTTTTCTGTTTTACTATCGAACTTGTACAGTTTATGATATGCTTTCACAAAACCGCCAAAAACTTTGTTTCGAATCTGTGAAACTGGTTCGATATTTTCTTTATAATCGTAAATGCGATCACCGACATTTTTGGCAATGGAAGGATCTTTGATTTCAGAACATGGTTTTACTGACATGATTGGTTTTTCGAAGCCTTCGTGAATGATTTCGTGGTGCGCCATCATCTGCTGGTAAATCTGCTCGGCAATGAGCATTTTGAAATTGAGAATTACATTCACCACCTCTCTGTCATCTGCCAGATAGGATTGGAAATGCAAAACTGACTGATTGGCCAATTTGTAGAGCATTTCTTTGTGGTCGTCGTAAAACAGTTCAGGCTTGTCAATCAGCACCGAAACTATGTGATTCTCGATAAAACGTTCTTTATAACCAATACTACCCGCTGCAATGGTTCGTTGGTTGCCTGACTGCAACTCACGGGTAATAATTTCTTCGGAACCCGGTTGAAATTTCATTTTAGAAGTATCCAAATCGAAATCGTGGAAAATCAACTTTGTTTTACCCGAAGGAACAATTGAAAGGCGTGGAATGGGAATGGTATTATCAATAAAGTTTTGAGCAATGGTAACGTAACGCTCAACCGCCTCATGCACTTCATCTTTTGCAAACAGGTTGCCTTCCGATTGAAGTTTCTCTTCATACGCTTGCTTAAAGGTTTCGATATGTTCTACCGCTGTGATTGCTTCCTTGGTGAAACTCGTTGCTTTTGGGGCAATTGTATTGATAAAAGGTAAAATAAACTCGTCACGCTTTATGTTTATCAATTCCTTCTCTTTTTTCTCGCCTGTGAGTTGCTCTGCCTCTACCTTGCGCTGCTCCAATTGCTCTGCAAACTGCGATTTTGGGGTGATAATTTCCTTCTGCACTGTTTCGTCAGAGCCATCGAGCACGATAATGTGTTGCACCCGAATAATAGAGTCGGGTTTGTTGGCTTCGTCCACTATATCCTGAAATTTGTCGTGTTGTACGACAGTCAATGTATCTACACTATCATCACCTGTATGTTTGCCGTAAGGCAAGCGAAGCCCACGACCCAAGGTTTGTTCGGTAAGTGTGCGCGAAGCAGAGGTACGAAGCGGAACAATGGTGTAAAGGTTGGTAACGTCCCAACCCTCTTTGAGCATGTTTACGTGAATAACAATTTCAATCCGATTTGCGGGGTCTTCCAAACTCAACAGCAATTCAATGTTTTCATCCTTTTCGCTGCCCGACTGATTGGAGTGAATATCCATTACTTTGTCTTTGTAATAGCCATTAAAGAAATCATCCTGTTGGATCATTTCTTTAAGTTCTTTAGCATGGTTCGTATCAACCGCCACGACTAACATAAATGGTTTTACCTCCCGAACTTCTTTGTCACGGGCGTAGATAGCCAATTCGGCTTTTGTATTTTCGTGGATACGAATACCATCTCGAAGCTTTAGCCCATCTAAGTCAGCAGCAGTGTATTGCGAAGGGTCAAAATCTTTACGGGTGGCAACGGCTGGTTTCTTTACAAAGCCATCGGCAATGGCACTGGCAAGACTGTATTCGTACACTACATTTTTGAATTTCGTGTATTTTGTACCAGACTGAGTTTGCGGCGTAGCCGTAAACTCAAGCCCAAGAATAGGGTCGAGTTCATTGATGACAGACATACCACGATCGGCACGGTAGTGGTGCGATTCGTCCATCAGAATAACCAAATCGGGCAAGCCGGAAAGGTAATTGAAATAGGATTCGCCCATGTATTCGGACAAGCGTTTGATTCGTGGAAGGCTTCCTCCACGCGTTTCAGAATTTATTTTTGAGATATTGAATACATTGATATTAATGGACTGGAACAGTTCATTGCCCGAAAACTGATTGTAGTTGTCGCCATTGATTATGCGTGGTGCATTTTGAGCAAAATCGGCGATACCCCTGAAAACATATTTAGGGTGAAGCGGATTGGAAAAATCCTCAATCAACTTGTTATAAATAGTGAGGTTTGGAGCTAATACGAAGAAATTCTTAATGCCATGTTCCAAATAAAGATAAGCGATACAAGCCCCCATCAAACGAGTTTTACCCACACCTGTAGCCAACGCAAAGCAAAGCGAAGGAAAATTACGTTCAAAATCTTTACAGGTTGGATATGCTCCTTTTACAATATCGAGCATATCGGACAGACTCAACACCCCTTTGTTTTTTTGAGGTTGCATGAGTTCGTACAGTTCTGCTAGTATATTTAAGGACTCCTCTTGCGGAGCACGAAGGCTGAGGCGGTTGCGTATATAGTTTGCGTTTTTGTTCATGGCTTATTCGTTGGTAGTTTGACTAAATAAGTCGGGCATCTCGGTAGTGTGATTCGGTTTCTCTTTTGCTTTCGTTTTAGCAAGTTCCGGCTGAATACGTTCGCCTGTTTCCGGGCGAAGTTCATCGAGCGGACTATTGATAATGTTTAAACTATAGTCGCTATCCTGTTTGAACTCGCAGCGGTTGAGCAAAATACCCGGTATGCGACGAATATTGATATTGGGATATGCATTTTCGAGCCCTGATTCGTATTGTGTGCAACATACGAGCAGGCTCTCTTCGGCCAATAAATCTTCGGCAATGGCATCGAGAAACTCACGGGTTAGGTAGTGGGTAGTGGTAAAAATATAATCCTGCTCACTGGAACGTCCTTGTTTCCAAAACTTCTGCTCATCGGGCTGAAACACGAAGCCTTCGTGCTTAGCCATGGCAGCTGCCAACATTTGAGCATCGTAGTTTTCGTTGATTACTTTATTGCCAAATATATCTACCGATAATAAAGGCGGTGCCAATGTGTAAAACTTAAAGCCACCTCCTCCTTGCCAGTTTAGAGCTTTGCTGATACCGCCTTGTTCGCCATCTACCACTTGTTTTAGGCGTGGGAAACAGTGCGTTTTGGCATGTTCGCCCAACTCAATACCTATCCATCGACGACCCATCTTGTGGGCTACTGCTGCTGTGGTGCCGGAGCCGAGAAAAGAGTCGAGAACTATATCGTTTTCTTTTGAGGCCAGATAAAGAATTCTTTGAATTAATTTCTCTGGTTTTGGAGTTGCAAAGACATCATCTGAGTTAAAGAACTTAATTTCTTTTTTTGCATCCTGATTATGTCCTACTTCTGTGTGTTTCCAAATAGTCATGCTGGTAATCCCATCTTTTACATCACTAAGAAACCTTTTTATACGAGGTACACCATCGCCTTTAGAGCCAAACCAGATTCTATTATCATTAACTAATTCTTCAAACTTTTCTTTTGAGAATCTCCAACAATATCCACTTGGAGGATTGACAATCCTACCACTTGGAGTTGTTATTGGATAATCACAGGAAGCCGAATACGTTTTTACAGAACAATCACCCGAAGTCCAAACCCCTCTTGGATCATTATCTTGATTTTTATAACGACTATCCATCTCATCAGTTCTTGGCAATAAATTTGGTCTCCAAATTTCTTTGTCTTTGGCATATACTAAAATATGATCATGACTATCAGAAAGCCATTTAGCATCGTTTGACGGAGAGAACTTCTTTTCCCATATTACATTGCTCACAAAATTACGGCGTCCAAATACTTCATCGCAAAGCACTTTCAGGTAGTGGCTTTCGTCATCGTCAATAGAAATCCAAATAGAGCCGTCGGTTGATAATAAGTTTCGTAGAAGCACTAAACGGGGTTTCATTAAGTTCAGCCATTGGCTGTGCTCCACTCCATCATCGTAATGTTCAAAGGCGTTGCCGGTATTGTAAGGCGGGTCAATGTAGATACATTTTACTTTTCCTGCAAAGTCCTGTTCGAGGGCTTTGAGGGCAAGGAGGTTGTCGCCGTGGATTAGCATATTAGACCTCACCCCCGGCCCCTCTCCTTGAGGAGAGGGGGGATTTTCGCCATAGCTGTATTCGGGGTTTTCGATCAAAATACGCGGTTCGAGCTTGGGTTCGTTACCTTTGCCAATCCAGGTGAGTTCGAGTTTTTGGAGTGATTTGTGTGCCATTATATCGGTTGATATTTTTTCTTATAGTGAGTAACGCCTAATTTTATTCTGTAAAAATAATATTTTTTTGAGGGATAGTGATTGAAAACATGCTCGGCACGTTTTAATTCAAACGGGATATTGTCGATACGTTTTGTCCATTTGATAAAATCAATATCTAACCAGTTAAAAATATCTTCAATATCCTTGTATATTTCGCGAGCCTTATTTAAACTGAAATATGGAGAACCGGCAGGGTTCTTGTCGAACAAAATAGGTTCGTTGTGATAAATCCGGTTACGAAAGTCGCGTATTCGAGTGAGTTTGTCAAACACCATTGCACGGTTAGTACCAACGGGAAGTCTTGAGAAAATACGAATAGGCGAACCGGTCAATATTCGATAATGATAGTTGTCGAAGAAAGCCGTCCAAAATCCAAATTCCAATGTTGATATGATTTTGCCTTGCGTATAGCCTGCTCCAATTTTACGTATTGATTTTTCCACACTTTTCTTCAGAAAGTGATTGTGTTTTGGTTGTCTGGTATGCCTGTCAATAGAAGTAAGCGAGGGATCAACCATAAAGCCAGACTGTTGTGTGACAAGCCAATTGCTATCAGAAAAATAATTGGTTATTTCTTCATTAATGGCATTTCGAAGTATTACTTCAACAATTGTCAATAGAGGATAAAATGCCTGAGAAAGCCGAATGTTAGTTTGATATGCTTTCAACGCACGTTTAGTGTCGTTTAAGCATACGGTTTCATAGGTTTGTAGCCGTGGTGCTGAAATGTATTTTTTTATTTTTACGTAGTCTATACTCATTTTTTCTGCTCAAAAGTTTGCACATATGCAAAGTTCATTGTATCTTTGCGACGTAATACTTAGTCCAGCCTCTACAACTATCAAGGTTGCACGTAACTAAGTGATAAGATTTAAAGCCCGTTTCGACGGGCTTTTTCTTTTATATCATAATAATATTTTCCTATTTGGTATATCATTTTTAAATATTCCATTTCCATACTTTTAATGCTATTTTGGCTAAATCTCGACTTCGATTCTCAATTGCAGAAATATTCCATGGCTCTGTTCTTTTCTTTACATCCCGAGATAACGCACAAGCATCAGTATATTCAATCTGTTTTTGGATAAAAGGCTTTTGCCCAAAAGAGCTATTGGCGCTACCACTATTTAAACTTAAATTACCGATTGTATTAGTCAATGTAGGCAAATTAATGTGTTCTGCATCGTATCCCAAGTATCCTTTCCAATGTGTATCTAATGTTTGAGGTAGTATATGTTCAATAGTATGAATAGTTGAATAATCGGGTAATTCTCCAAATTGCTCCATACCCTTATCAATTTCCTGCAAAACTAACCTTGAGAAATTCAGTTCTCTTGAGTTGTATACACCTTTGGAAAGAAAAGCATCTTCGAAAATTTGGTCAGGAACCCACAACTGTTCTGTTTGAACTTGTGTATGAAAAGCCCTAACCTTATTAGGCTCTTTAATTATTGATTCAAGCAAAGCAGGAAAGAATGTATCATATTTAGTTACCGGCAATGTTGTTATCTTTCTTCTAACCAATAAAACATAAGTCTCCCTTAAAAGAGCAATAGTGTCTTCTTCAGAAAGAGTAGTTATCTCATTAGCATGAAGTATTGCCATTAAAAACGGATTTATTGAAGACATGTTAGTGTCCTTTATCCTGATTAATAAAGACTTTATTTTATGATTGGGGTGTGAATGTCTTAAAGGTTGATTTATCTGATTAAATACTTTTGTGTAGTCCAAAATTTTTGACAACGTTACCTTAGCAGTCTCTGGAGTAAGAGATTTGTTTTTGATTTTAAAATGAACATACATTCTCCGTTCTTTACCTACCCGTTTTTTTTCTCCAATCGAAAATAAATCTCTCAGGTATTCTTCAAATTCATTTTCACCAACTATACGACGTGCTGCAAGCCATTTATCGTTGTGCAAACGCTCATGTTCATTTGTCTTATCATTTGTAAGAGGTTTAAAAATGAAATTACAAAGTAGCTCTGAAGCTGATAAAGGCATGCCTGCATCATTCAGACTTTCAAAAATGGCTTGAGCGTTGTCCTTATTCTCATCTAAAGGTATCCAAACAATTTTAAGTGATTTAACAGCGGATTGGTATATTTGCCACAACTGAGGTACATCCATTGGTTTTAATCGTTTGGTCGCAAAACGAATAAATTCATCTATTTTATTATGCTGAGGATCATATAGCAATTGATCTTCATTTAAATACGGACTATTGGGATTTCCCTTGAATATAGACTTATATGTTGGAAGTCTATCTCCTTTTGTACTAAACACTTTAATTTTTAAGTAATCATCTGTAGCACCTGAAACAGTGTTTGTTAATAGAGCATCTAACTCGGCAATATAACGCTGAGCATCTGACGACAAATGAGCTTTATCCTCCAATAAATTCTTAATAACAGCCAATAATAAGTAGGTTGTTGTGATTCTTTGTTGGCCATCAATTACCAAGAATCGTTTTAGATTTGGGTGTTGTGATATCTTTTCAAGTACTACAATGGGACCGAAAAAATGCTCAGAATCTTCAAATTTATTATCTTCGACAGTACCGATAATTTCGGTATCTATGTCTTCAAATAGTTTTTTCCATTGTCGCAACTCCCAGGCATAACCACGTTGAAAAAATGGTATCTCATAACGTACCGGGCTGGCAAATAATTCACCAAATGTTCTGTTTATAACGTTCTCTGTAGGCATATTAGATTAATTTCCATTGAATAGTAAATAACATTTTTTGTTCGATATGCTGATTCAATCTTCGTTCAATTTCAGTAAGTAAATCATCCTTACGTCCGTCAATTTCATCCTGAGCAGAAAAAAGCGTTTGACGCTTTTCACTACGCTTCTTTTCTAATTCTTTGATCAATCGCTGTGCTTTTACCTTGGCTTCAAGGTTCATCATTTTCTTGGCTTCGGATTTCCGCAGTTTAATTTCGGCATCGAGGTCTTTAATTTCCTTTTCAAGACTAATCTTCATATCGTCTGCCCACTGGTCGAGTTTATCCATTTCTGTATCGAAGAAATCACGATTACGCGAAGCGTTATCGTTGATTATTTCCTGTTGTTGACTGAAAAGAATTTCTTTAAATTGTGGCACAATGCCATTAGGCACGGAGGTTTCAGCTCCTTCGGTAGCAAACAAAGAAAAAAGTCTTTCAGAGGTTTCTTTGTCAATGATCTCCCCATCGTCAGTTACACAGGCTATTAGCAAATAATCTTCATATTCAAAGGATTGAACAGCCAAGTATTCAAGACGTAACCAGCCTGACTTTCCAATAAATTGTTCCAATAGGGTAATTCTCGTTTGTGTATTTGTGTAGTCAAACACTACTTCGCGAACAGGAGTTACGGTCTCTTTACAAGCCTTTAGAATTCGTTGTGCCAACTTATGTCCCACACGATAGATATTGGTATCTTCCGGCACGAAAACATCAGATTTTCTTTTTCCTTCCTCCGTTTTCAAAATCATATAAGGACCCGAATGAATGTTTTCATCAGGGAATGGATTTTCACTTAGACTGAAAGAAAATTCCTCTTCATTGAATGTTGCAATGTCCTGAAGAAAAAATCGGGTTGTTTTCCAAAGTCTCTGCTCAAAAGTATTGAGGTATTTTTTTGTTTCTTCAAAATCGTCTCTCAATTTTTCTCTTACCTCTTCGTCTAATTTTTCAATGAGGGCAGAACGAACGGATTGCATTTTCTCCGATATTTCATCTTTCAAATCAACCTGCAATTGGTCGAATGCATTCTGAATTTCTTCCGTAGTCCGACAATCGTTATAAATCTGAGCAATCCGTTTTTCAAAATCCACACCATTACCAATAGCCCCCAATACATCATCACTTGCCCCAAAAACGCCATCAAATAATCGGAATTTCTGGTCTAACAATTCATAAACACGTACATCAGCTGCATTCTTTACGTTCAGGAAGTTTACAACAACTACATCGAATTTTTGCCCGTAGCGGTGGCAGCGTCCGATACGCTGTTCGATACGTTGAGGATTCCACGGCAGATCATAATTTACCAACAGGGAGCAAAACTGAAGATTGACTCCTTCTGCTGCCGCCTCTGTAGCAATCATTATGGTTGCTTCATTTCGGAAGTAATCGACTAATGCCGCTCTTTTGTCGGCAGTAGGTGAACCTGTGATTTTGTCAGAATCTTTATGTTCTTTTAGCCAATCACGGTATATTTGATTTGATTTAGCATCGTTGTTTACCCCATTGAAAAGTACAACTTCGTAACCCCGAGCTTGTAAAATATTATTTAAGTAATCCTGAGTTCGACGAGACTCGGTGAAAATCAATGCTTTTTCGTTAGCACCCAACACCTTTATTTGCTCGAATGCTTTATCTAAGGCTGTAAATAAGTGATCCGCTTTTGTGTTTCTTCTGATTCTGTGTGCAAGATCACGGAATTTCTTTAAGTCCTCAATTTCTGATTTAATTGCTGCTATATCTTCATCTGAAAGTAATTCAGTCTCCAAAGCAGCTTCTTCGCTTTCGTCCAGCCACTCTTCCTGTGTTTCCTCAAAAGTTTCGTAATCTTGCTCAATTGCTTCAGCAAGATTGGTTTCATTCTTTAAAATCAGATTTTCAAGACGAGCAATAAGGGTCTCGAAAGTTCCATATATAGCAAACGTAGAAGAAGCCAGAAGTTTTCTAAGTATCAACGTCATCAATTGGCGTTGACTATTGGGTAATGCAAATAATTTGGGACGTTGCAGATATTCCGAAACCCAAAGATAAAGTTGGTGTTCTTCTTCCGAAGGAGAAAACTTCTCGCAGATTGGTTTTCGATTGGTATAATTTATATAAGACAATACTTGTCGACGGAGTGTTCTTTTGCAAATAGATTGCAAACGACTTCTCAGCTCAGAATAATCTTCATCATCGAGCTGGCGACTATATTTGCTTTTGAAACTTTTTAAATCGCCAAACACATAATCATCAATGATACTAACAAGTCCGTATAATTCAAGTATTGAATTTTGCAGTGGTGTAGCTGTGAGCAATACTTTCTTGCGTTCCCACAGTGCGTTTTTTAGTGTGTTCCCGATTTTATTTGAGGGCTTGTAAACATTTCGCAACCGGTGAGCTTCATCAATTATTACTAAATCCCATGCCGTATTTCTTAAGTATGCTTCTTTCGTACAAGCGAATTGAAACGAACAAATAACAATAGAATCTTTCACATTGAAAGGATTCATATTGCCATCTTTTACGGCCTGATTAAATGATTTTGATTCTAATATAGTAGAAGGAAGAAAAAATTTATCCAACAATTCCTGATTCCATTGTTTGCGCAGGTTGGACGGGCAAATGATAATGAGTTTTCTTTTGCGCTCTGCCCATTGTTGAGAAAGAATAATGCCGGCTTCAATGGTTTTACCTAAACCAACTTCATCAGCTAAGATTGCTCCATTAGAAAGGGGGGATTGAAAAGCGAAAAGAGCTGCTTCGACCTGGTGAGGATTTAAATCTACCTGTGCATCCTGAAGTGAAGCAGTCAGTTTCCCTATGTTATTAGCAGGCAATTGACGAGTTAAATCGTATGCGAAGAACTTTGCATGATAGGGAGTAATACTCATTCTTTGGAGTTTTAAAAGTTTACAGGGTTTAAAAACCACAAAGATATAAAAAATGTTAGGCTTGTGCTATTTTTTAGACTTCAACAAGTTGAAGTTTTTTAATAAGAATTTCAAGTGATTTACTCTTTTCAATCATTGATTGAAGTTCAGGAGTGTAGTGATTTTGAACCTGCGTAGTGACCTCACCCCCAACCCCTCTCCCTGTGGAGAGGGAAGTTTTGAGTTGATAAATCATGTAATCAGCCACATCAAACCCATGAGATTTGGCTTCAGGCGTTGCAATATCTTCTAATAGGGTTGAAATTGTTATTTTACAACTGCATTGTTTCTGTATTTCTTTGGTTTTTATACTCCATTTTTCAAATGCATTCAAGTCAGGGTAAAGAATTACATTACGGCCTTTTAAAACCTGACATTTTTCAATGGTCAGATTTCCTATTCCTCCAGTGGCGAGCCAAACTTGCTCCGGGAAGATAGCTGCTGAAATAAGAGCTGATTTCTCGCTTTCGACAATACAAACAACGGCTTCGGGGTGTAAACCCAGAAGGTGTTCTCCAAAGAAACATTGCTGAAGATTGTAATCTTCGGGCAATGTGCCTGATTTTTTGAGTTTATTATGCACCCAGTCGATTGCCCCATTTTCATGCTTAATACGTTTGCCTGTAAGGGGATCGTATTGCATGATTTTTCCAGTACGGACTTTGCCTTTAATGTCGATTTGCCAATAAATAATTTCTTTGTTTTTAGTTGCTCCGAGGGCGTATTTATCGCCAATGGAGCGGATTTGTTCTGTAGTGAGGAACTCACAAAGAAAGCGAACAAAGTTACTTTGGTAGCTGGCGGAACGTTCGACGTAGGAGAATGGGATAGTGCCGATTGGTTTTGTTGGTTGTTTTGAAACCAACGGGAACGAAATATCAGACGGGGCATGCCTCGTCTCTACGAAAGACGACGGATTATCCTGAAAAAATTGTTTTGGTGTGTAGTGATAGCCACATTTGGATTCGCGGTTACACTTGCCAACGGTTCGGTGGATTGGTTCGTTGGTATTGCCGTTTAAATAAAGGGTAAAACTTTCTTTCTTCCCACACTCCGGGCAGGTATGCCTGGTGGTTTTGCCTTTGTAGGGTTGAAGATATGGCAGTTTGTATGAGTGCATAAAATTGTTTGTTTTAATGGTTCACATTATTCACTTCAAACACCCGAAACTAATCGGAAATGAATAAAGTGAATAATGTGCATTGGGTTAAGAAACTTTTTTCAGGTAAACAACAATGCCGAAATTCTTCTTTTCTGTTTCTATACCGATATTTTTTAGCCTGTCGCTGAACGTCCTTTTGGAAACGGAACGATAACCACTTTCGGAACAATAGTATCTGTATGAGCTGAAAAGAATTTTGAATTCTTCATAAACATCTATACTCTTTTCGTAACCTTCCTCATCAAGAAACATTTGAACGGAATCGGATTGCTTTTTATACATTTCGATTTGATTTTTCACTGCTTCGCTATGAGTGAATGTTTTTTGAACGAGTAGCCGTTTGAGACCGTCTAAAATCCAATTGAACACGCCCGAAAGCTCGTTGTCAATGATTTTTCTTGACAACTCTTTATCCTGCAATGCTTCCGGGATTGTGACATCAAATGGCACAATCAGAAAACGTCGGAAATATGCCTGCGTTTGTTCTACGTCCTTTGGTAGTTCGTTGCAGTTAAAAATGAGTTTGGCATAATTCGTCAGAGTGAAAGGCTCTCCGTAAGGCAGTCGGGCTTCGACCGGCTCACCTGAGACCAACTGTTTGAAAATGGACGTTTCCAGTTTTCCATTTATCTCACTGGCATAATTGACCAATTTATTGGCTAACATTGCCCTGAAATATCCGTTATCGTTGGTAAGGCTCTGTAATGAATAGCTACTCACATTTTCGTTGCCACCTAACAAGGCATTTACCACCTCAAAGAAAACTGATTTACCATTGGCTCCACTACCATACAACAGAAGTGTTTTTTCGAGCTTTAAAGTAGAGGCTTTGATAAATAAATAACCAAGGTATTCCGCTAAGATTTTTTGACGATCTAAATCGGGTTGGACAGTGTTCAGGTAGCTCATAAACAAAGGACAGGTAGCTGCTTGGTCGTAATTAAACGGCAGCTGATATGTTATAAAATCCCGCCTGTCAGCTGCCCGAAGAACTTGATTATCCCTGCTAATTTCAAATGTACCATTGCCTAAGTTCACTAAAACAACATCATCGGATTGAGTGGGTTTTGGCAAATTGGCAACAGATAGAAATTGTTTGAATAGCTGTTGCCGGAATGAATAAAGCCGTGCATCATATTTGTCAATTCCCATTCTCTCGGCTGACTGCCCCAGAAAACTTTCAAACTCTGCATTATCAAATACACTCCAGTATGCGCCATTATACAAGTAGATAAAATCGTGATTGCGACATATCCCCCAATTGTTTTCGTGCGCTATTTCGAGTATATTTTCTATACAGCTCACCAGATAATGCTTCTTTGATAACTTCTGAGATTCGTCAGTCAATCCGACTTCTTCACGGAAATCAATCCTCTGAATTTGTTCAAGTAGGGTTGTCAGAATCTCAGTATGCTTTATGGTTGTGATACCATTTTCCCCGAAACTCTTTTCAAGTGTTTGTATTTCAGATTGCATTGCAGCTATGAAGTTACTATCTTTGAATATCTGATTATCTGTTGCTCCCGAGGACTTTGCAGAGTCCAACGGAGCATTTTCATTTTCTTTCATAGCTATTCAGGTTTAGGGGATTTTACATGATACTTGTTGAGTAATTCCACTATGTCGGATTTCCGATAAAAGATTTTTCCCTGAACTTTCGTGTAAGACACTATTCCCTGGTCGCGCCAAGTCTGAGCGGTTTTCGTACTTATCCCCATTAATTCAATAAACCTTGAGTTCTCAATGATTGGGTCGTCAGCAAATTCAATCTGATTGGTAAATCTGGCGTAATGCGAATCAATTTTCGCCAGCAACTTATCGAACTGGTCGTTTAAATAATCTTCATCGTACCTCATTATTTCGCCCTCCCGCCGTTAAGTATTGCTTTGACTTCAGACATTTTGTATCGGCGTTTACCGCCTACCATTGCCGGGCAGAGATAACCTCGCTTATTCCATCTCCAAAGTGTTGAGGCATCCACATTAAGGATTTCACACACTTGTTTTGGAGTGGGGTAAGTTTCGGCTTTGTCGGAAATTACCACCTCTTCAAGATCACGCTTTGTAGATTCTATAATATCTACAGCAAATTGTTTTAAATCGACTAATGAAATGGCAATAGTAATGTTGCCAGATTCTTCTAAAATTCTATTCAGATTCATATTGTTGTGAATTGAATTGTTTTGCAAAGCCTCAACCGCTGCAAATCGGTTGACTGAAATAGTTTGCAGGCTTTTCAATTGCTTTACGTTGCAAATTTCGGAAGAATATAAGGGGAGAAAAATATATAGCCTACTACTGTAAAGGAGTATAAAGGGTTTATAATAGGGCAAAAAAAGGGAGAGCAAAATGCTCTCCCTTTGATAATAAATAGGAATAGTTATAGAAAATCAATGATTTCATCTATTACCTCATAGCCTTTGGGTTTACCATTCGTATTTGTAGCAAAGTAATTTTGTTTTATTTGAGCCATATTTTTTATGCTAAAAACATGGCCTCCGATAGACCATATTTTTAGGTTGTTGTTAATGTAATTAAAACTGTATAGCGTATCAATAAAATAAACTGCCAGACTTTTTGATTTAACCCATTCTATTTGTACATCTTGAATATCAGGGCTATCAACACCAAATACCCATAGAAATTCTTCTTTAGAAGTCAACTTGCCTATACAGCTTTTTTCAATTAGCTTTTCGTACAATTGTGTAATTTTGGATTCTATGAGATTTGATTTAAAGCGATATTTCACTCCCTGAGTCTTGATTTCACATTCCGGATCATTCTGAACAATTGTTTTATACTCATCATTGTCAGACATATAAACCTCACCAGCTTCTAAAGATTCATAATCATCATATAAAACATCGAAGAACCCCATCAATCCAAAATAGTCGGTAATTAATTCAAATCTTGGTAATGAAATTTCTACTTTCTGACCAAACAAACGTCGATACCATTGCTGTGCTTTGCGTAAATCCTTTTCAGACAATTCATATTTTTCATATTCTTCAAACTCCTCTTTTGTAAGGCAGTCTAAGAAAAGACTTACAGCATCATATCGATCATTCTCATCGACACCATCATTCACGCCAAAAGAATTGCCCATTTCTTGCATTCTGCTAAAACCATATTGTTGTGAAAATTTAATTATTTCCAAGTTGGTTGATAGAATTTTCTTTTCAAGAGTTGTTTTGCGAAGCGATTGAGGTAAGTAACTTGTTTCATTAAAGAAATCAAACTCGTGGTTTGAGGTTTTTGATCTAATAGCAACAGAAATAAGATCCCTTACTGTTTGAGAAATATAGGAATCTTCTTTTCTTATTAAATGATCCAATAATTCTGTTGAGTTCACAATAAAATTCATAAATACTACATTAACAGGTTAACAAGTTCTTTTTTCATATCATCATCTATTTCGCGGTATCGGGCAAAGGCTTTACTTCCTTCTTTGTGCCCACTCAATGAACCTACTAAATTAGGGTCTTTTACTTGTTTGTACAAATTACCGACAAAACATCTTCTCGCAAGGTGAGAGCTTGCGAGTTCGTTTAGTGGTTTTTTCTCTTCTTCTCGGGTTGTCGGATTGATAATCGTTACCATGCGTGTTAAGCCTGCGAGGCGAAACATGTCTTTTATTGAGGCATTGTATTTCTGTTCGCTGATAAATGGAAGCAATTTTGAGCCATCCGGGTAGCGGTTTAAAATTTCTTTTGCTGTTGCATTGAGTGGAACACGAACGGTAACCGGACGACCTTCTTTTGTTTTTCGTGGCACATATTCAATTGCATCCCCCATTATATTTGCTTTTGTCATTTTGTAAAGGTCCCCAACTCGGCACCCAATCAGACATTGAAAAACAAATATATCACGCTGAACAGCTAAAGGTGGGCGTTTTGATAGATCAGCTTGATAAAGCTGATTTCTTTCATCAATAGAAATATAGTAAGGTGTGCCATAAACGCACTCTTCAACGGCATAGCCTTTAAATGGATTATTAGCGGTTTTGCCAGCCTCAATAGCCCAAAGATAGAATGTGCGTAGCTTGGTAAAAATGTCGTTGATTGTGTTCTGACCTCGCATTTGAGGGGTTCTTTTTTCCGGTATCTCGGTGTAAATATCAGGAAACTCAACAAAGATTTTGTGCTCGTTACGCATAAAATCTTCAATATCTCTGAGGGTGTTTGAAGTTAATGTATCAAGTGTTAGCTTTACAGGCTTTCTCATGTAGGCTTTATAAAGTTCGTATCTCTGCAAGGCTCGTTTAATGACCTTGAAGTTGTTTATACGAACTGTTGATAGTTTCCGTTTCGAGAGGAACTCATCAAAACAATCAAAGAAGGATTCAGTTTGATTGGCTTCCTCCTCTGAAATGTATTTCCCTGGATTAATCGCCTTGTCGATTTCCAGTTCCAGCCAATCTGAGGTCAAATCTTCTTTGACCAATTGTTTGCTATAAATATCATCGATTAGCTTTTTGCGCTCGTTGACAGCATCATTGAAAATCTTGCGCTCTAAAGCGGGGTAAATTACTTTGGCTTTAATGGCTTGTTTGTTGTCATCCCAAAGTTCAGGATTTACTTCTAATTCGCTTTTGTGGAAAAGTTGAACCTTTCTACCATCCCGTAAACGGAAGCGAACATTGACGGAATTTGTCTTTTTGGTAGTGGTGCGAATGAATGCTTGAATGGTTGCCATAACTATAACTTATTGATTACCTGTGGTGCAAATATACGAAATTTGCACCACATTTGCACCACAAAATACAATTATCTACAATCAAATGCAATGTTTTTTATGCAATAAAATTATTGTAATTGTATGTATATCAATATCAAAAAGTTACAAATCAACCATTTTGACAGGTTGGTAGAATTGTGTAATTCAAACACGGCTCTGGGTACGGATAAACCCTCGTATTAATCTGAATATCAGAAAGATACGAGGGTTTTTCTTTTGCCTACTGAAACACTACTGAAACATTTTTCTCAACTTTGAATTTTATTGTTTCAGTAATTCATATTTGCACCAAAAACAACGCACAACCTCTCAAAGCACATTCCTTTCGCTGTTTGCCTTTAATTACAGCACAT
>QKGU01000187.1 GCA_003250325.1 Paludibacter sp. | reverse complement strand
TTCAGAAGATTGTATTGCTTGCGGATCATGTATCAGCGAATGTCCGGTTGAAGCAATTTCAGAAGGTGATATTTATGTAATTGACGCTGATGTTTGCACTGACTGTGGCACATGTGCTGATGTTTGTCCTTCAGAAGCAATCAGTCCGGCATAATTTTGTCAAGCACAAAAATACAAAGCCTGTTCAATTTTTGGACAGGCTTTTTTTTGACTTCAATTAAGGTTTGTATTTCGATTCTTCCAGTATCTTCTGGGAGTTGTCTTCATTCATTAAATCTTGTAGACTAACATTTGTATTGTTGTTCATATAACTGTCAACAATTTGCCAGCCAATCCATGTTCCCAATCTGCCCGGTGAATCTTGTGAAACAGGAGTTGTGAATGGAGCTTCATTCATGTATTTCCTGATAAGAAGCATATCGGTAGAAAATAAATCTTTTTTGTCGATAATTGTCATCCAAATGTCTTTTTCAAACTTTTCGCTCCAATCCCATTGCTCTTTTGTATAGCCCATTAATTCTTCCGGCTTTTCGTTAGGCATAAAAACAGATAAAAGATACATTACCTTCCCTCTGAAAATCATATTGTCTATCAATCGGTTTTCAGAACTGTTCATTACAAACATTCTGAAAAGTGTGGTGGAGACAATATCGGCAGCAATGCATTCCCTTCTCATATTGTTGAGCATGTAGTTGTAAGCAATGCCTTTGTACGACGGATAATCACTACCCAAATACATGTCAGTTCCGAATGCGATAAACTTTTCATCCAATATTACCGAACGATTAAATCCAGAAACGAAAAAAAAGATTTCAGGAAGTTCTACTTCTGGGAAATAGTGATGTATATAAGTAAAGGCATCAGAAACTTGTGTTTCTATATCAGTAATATTGTCGAAGGTTTTTAGAACATCCTTATTGACTTTTGTAAATGTACTATCAGCGAGGAAATTCAAAAATAAATTGCGTATAGCCACAGTGTCCGAGTCATTAGCGTCAAGTACGTTTTCTGTAAATGCGGGTAAGAAATCAGGGTAATGAGCACGAAGGCTGTCAAATGAATTGAAAAAATGTGTTGTGTCAAGTAGAATAAGATCTTTGTCAAATCGTTGGATATTTACATTGTACCAATCTTTTGTCGTGTCTATTTCAAATCTGTTTTTCTGTCCACAGGAGTTTGTAGTGAGAATCAGGATAAATAGCCAGATTATATTAAATAAATGTTTTTTCATAATGAATAATTGATGATTGATATGAACTGAAAAAGCGTAAAACACAAAGTTATTAACTTGTAATTTACGCTTTTATTATAGGCTGAATTATTATTTATTTTCTGTTTTTCAACGCTTTTTGTTGTTCTCTTTGCATCTTCTCAAGTCTTTCCATGAAACCGCTTTTCTTTACGGTTTTCTTGGAATTGCGTTTTGCATGAAGTTCTGCTAACAATTTCTTTTCGTCAACAGTAGCTCTGATAGCATAAGTTTGAATTACAGTGATCAAAGTTGAAACAAAATAGTAGTAGCTCAACCCTGAAGCGTAACTGTTAAACCAGAACATAAACATTACCGGCATCAGGTACATCATCCATTTCATCATATTTCCTCCCATTTGGTCATTCGTAGGCTGGGTGGCCATATTTAGTTTGGTCGATAAAATGCTGGTGGCTGTCATTAATAAACAGAATAAACTGACATGATTTCCGAAACCAAATGGCACGGTGAAAGGTAATTGCATTATCGAATCGTAAGACGAAAGGTCTGTTGCCCAAAGGAAACTTTGTTGGCGAAGTTCAATTGCAGCTGGGAAGAAACTGAACAACGCGAACAGAACCGGCATTTGAAGTAAAGTTGGTAAGCAACCACTCATTGGGCTAACGCCCACTTTGCTGTAAAGTTCCATAGTCGCTTTCTGGCGTTCAGCAGCTTTCTCGGCTGGTATGCGGGCATTGATCTCATCAATTTCCGGTTTCAAAACGCGCATTTTTGCACTGGATATATACGATTTGTAAGTAAGAGGGAACAATACAAGTTTAATAACAATAGTCATTAAAAGAATAATGATACCAAAACTTCCAATAAAGCGATTAAATAGGTTGAACATTGGGATAATGGCAAATTGGTTTACCCAACCAAAAATACCCCAGCCCAGTGGGATAAGTTTATTCAACCGAAGCTTAGCATCGGAATCAACACCTTTGTCGTATGCTGAAAGCGTTTTGTAGTGATTTGGCCCTAAATACATGCGGAATCCTGTAGCTTCTTTTCCTGTTGGATCGTAGGCAACGGTCATGTTGGCAGTGTACGATTTAAGATAGTTGCTTTCTTCTTTTTCTAACTTACTGGTGAGAGTTGTTGAATTCATTCCGCTATTGGCAATAAGAATGGTGCTGAAAAATTGATCTTTGAAAGCAATCCATTGTACTTTGTTGGTCAGCTTTTTCTCGTCATCTTTGCTCTCGCTTAATTTTTCTACATCGTCAGCTACATATTTGTATTCTACAGCAGAATAACGTTCTTCGAACTTCCGTCCTTTTTCCTGCTGACGAACCTTAGAAGCCCATTGCATTTCCAGGAAGTTTGTTCCTGGTTGCATCACCTTATTCATGCCGTCCGATTTGATATCGAAGCTAAGCATATAGTTGTTAGCCGGAAGAGTATATACAAAATCCATATAGCTGTCGCCTGTGGTTTTCAAACGCAAGGTTAAGCTTTTATTTCCTTTTGCATCTGTTGTCGTTTGCGCTACCGGTTCAAAGTATAAGTCAGAAGTATTTATTACACGATTGTTGTTGGTCACAAGCGTGAAGCCCATTGTGCTTTCAGCTGCATCAAATAATACTAAAGGTAATGAATCATGAGTTCTATAGTTTTTCAACTCGGCACTGTAGATTCGACCTCCCTTGTTGGAAAAGCGAAGTTTTACCAATTCGTTTTCCAGAGTGTAGAATTTTTCTTCGCCTTGAGCTGCAACGCTAAAACTTCCGAAAGCATCAGCTACTTTAGCGGCTAAATTGGTTGTGTCATTTGCTGTAATCGAATCGGTAATAGTTGCTGTCTTAGCATTTTTCGTGGCAACTTCCGACTCCAGTTTGGCTTGTTCTACCAATACAATAGAATCATTATAACGTTGTTGTCTTGCAAGTTCTTCTTCGCTTGGTTTGTTTAATTGTGCAAAACCAATAATGATTAACGCAATAATTACAAATCCAATAATCGTGTTTTTATCCATCTTTTAAAACTTTTATCCCAAACTGCTTAAAGGGGACTTTTTTTGAAAATTTAAATTATTTTTCGATTGCTGCTTTAATGAAATTAATAAACAGCGGATGTGGATTCACAACCGTACTGCTGTATTCAGGGTGAAATTGAACACCAATATACCACTTGTGCGATTTGAGTTCAATGATTTCGACTAAGTTCGATTCTTCGTTCAATCCGGTGCACATCATGCCTGCATCTTCGAAACGTTGTTTGAATTCGTTATTGAATTCGTAACGGTGACGATGACGTTCACTGATATTTTCTTTCTTATAGATATCGTAAACCTTGCTTCCTTTTTTAAGCTTGCATTTGTAAGCACCAAGACGCATACTTCCTCCCAAATCAAGGATATTTTTCTGTTCGTCCATAATGTCTACAACATTGTTACTTGTATTCGGATCTATTTCAGTACTGTTAGCATCGGTAAGTCCTAATACGTTGCGAGCAAATTCAATACTCATCGTTTGCATTCCCATGCAGATTCCAAGACAAGGAATATTCTTTTCGCGGGCAAATTTCAATGCGGTGAATTTTCCTTCCATTCCACGTTGACCGAACCCTGGAGCTACAATGATTCCGGCAAGTTTACACAATTTTTTCTCTACGTTTTCTTCAGTTAGTTTGTCTGAAAGAATTAAATCGAGTTTTAGCTTTTTATTATTGTAAGCGCTGGCGTGAATCAACGATTCTATAATTGATTTGTATGCATCGGGCAATTGCACATACTTACCTACTATTCCTATACGAACTTCTTCTTTTGCGCCTTCCAGTTTTTCGACAAATTTAATCCATTTGTCCATATCTGCTTCTGGCGTTTTTGCTAGATCAAAGCCCATCTTTGTAAGCACGACCTCATCCAATTTTTCATGTTGCATGTTCATTGGAACACGGTAGATCGTTGGAACGTCGATAGATTGCATAACGGCACTTGGCTCAACATTACAAAAAAGTGCTACTTTTTTGCGCATTTCCATTGATATCTCGTGTTCGGTACGCAAAATCAAAATATCGGCCTGAACTCCCTGTTCTTGTAATGCTTTAACAGAATGCTGAGTTGGCTTTGTTTTAAGTTCTTTGGCTGCAGCCAGATATGGAACGTAGGTTAAGTGGACGATAAGGCAATTTCTTCCTAATTCCCAGCGAAGCTGACGTACGCTTTCGATATAAGGTAGCGACTCGATATCACCAACGGTACCACCGATTTCTGTGATGACAAAGTCAAATTCGCCTTTACTTCCGAGAAGCTTAATATTGCGTTTGATTTCGTCGGTAATATGTGGAATAATCTGAACGGTTTTTCCAAGATAATCACCACGACGTTCTTTATTAATTACATTTTGGTAAATACGACCGGTGGTTATGTTATTGGCACGATGAGTTGGTGCATTCAAAAACCGTTCGTAATGACCGAGGTCCAAATCGGCCTCATGACCGTCGACGGTTACATAGCATTCTCCATGTTCATAAGGGTTCAGGGTGCCCGGATCTACGTTGATGTATGGGTCTAGTTTCTGATTGGTTACCTTAAAACCTCGGGCTTGCAATAGCTTTCCAAGTGAGGCTGCAATGATTCCTTTTCCAAGAGAAGAGGTAACACCGCCCGTTACGAAAATGTACTTTGTTTCTTTCACTTTATTTTTTCCTTAAAATTACTTTTTCTTTTTGGCATTTTAAGTCTGCAAATTTCGGAAAAAAAACTGAGAAACGAAAGAGAAAGTTATTAATTATGAGTGAAGAAAACGGAAATTTTCAATCATAGTGCAAGTTTTTTTGTCTCGTTTTCAGTATTCTAAGCAATATGGATTTATTTTATAAATATTCATTATTGAAAAATAATTTTGTAAGTCGGACTAATTTTTAAGTTTTTGTGTGATAATAACTTTCTTTGAAATGATGTTCGTATCTTTGCAGAAGTAAAAAACAATTATAATCAATCTTTCAAATAACTAAGATGAACGAATTGCAAGCACTTTTCGAACTGCATACTCAGGAAAAAATGTTGAATAAAGAAGAGCTTTCGGCTTCAGGATCGAATCGAAAATATTTTCGTCTGGAAAGTAAAAATTATTCGATAATAGGTGTTGAAGGTCCATCAGTTGAAGAGAATAATGCTTTTATTGAAATGGCAAAACATTTTGAAAAACAGGGTTTGCCTGTACCTCGGTTTTTTGCCAAAACGGATGATGGGAGATTTTATATTCAGGAAGATTTAGGCGATGTTTTGCTTTTCGATTACATTGCTGAAGGTAGAAAAACAGGTGTTTTTCATGAGAATGAAAAAGAAATGCTTCGGAAAACAATGCAAAAACTTCCATTTATTCAGGTGCTGGGTGCAAAGAATTTCGATTTTTCTGTTTGCTATCCTCAACCGGAATTTAATGAACGTTCTATTTTGTGGGATTTGAATTATTTCAAATACTGTTTTCTGAAATCGACAGGATTAGATTTTCAGGAAAACAGGTTGGAGGATGATTTCTCGAGATTGTCAGATATCCTTTTGCGTTCGAAAACAAATACATTTATGTATCGCGATTTTCAAAGCCGCAATGTAATGGTGAAGGATGGCGAACCGTTTTTTATTGATTTTCAGGGAGGACGAAAAGGGCCGTTGTATTACGATGTGGCTTCGTTCTTATGGCAGGCAAAAGCTCAATATAATGCAGAATTGCGCGAGGAATTACTTCGGACATATCTTGATTCATTGAAAACGCTGATGGAAATTGATGAAAAGGATTTTCGCGAGCAACTAAAACATTTTGTGCTTTTCCGTACGTTGCAAGTGTTGGGAGCGTATGGATTCCGTGGATATTTTGAGAAAAAGCCTCACTTCTTGCAGAGTATTCCTTTTGCTATCGAAAATTTACGCTCAATTTTGTCAAATCAATTATCAGAATATCCATACTTATTGGAAATTTTGAAACAAATGACTGAACTGAAACAGTTCCGTGAAGTTTCTGTACACAAACCACTGATCGTGAAGGTTTATAGTTTTTCGTATAAAAAAGGTATTCCACAGGACGACTCAGGCAACGGAGGTGGTTTTGTTTTCGATTGTCGTGCGGTAAATAATCCTGGGAAATACGAACGATATACCTCGTCTACTGGTTTGGACGATTCGGTGAAACAATTTTTGGAAGAAGATGGCGAGATCCTTCATTTTCTCGACCATGCTTTTGAACTGGTAGATGCTTCGGTTAAACGTTACAAAGATAGAGGCTTTACAAATTTGATGATAAGCTTTGGTTGCACAGGCGGACAGCATCGTTCGGTTTATTCTGCACAAAAAACTGCCGAGCATATCAACGAAAAATTTGGTGTGGAGGTTCATCTTATTCACCGCGAGCAAAATATAGAAACGATATTCGCTGAAAAATGAAAGCAATGATTTTTGCGGCGGGATTAGGTACCCGCCTGAAGCCACTAACTGATTCTATTCCTAAAGCACTCGTTCCTATATCAGGAAAAACACTTTTAGAGCATGTGATTCTGAAATTAAAATCGGCAGGATTTGATGAAATTATTGTCAATGTTCATCATTTTCCTGATTTGATTATCGATTTTTTACGGGCAAACAATAATTTTGACATTCGCATAGAAGTGTCGGATGAGCGTGGCTTTTTACTGGATACAGGTGGTGGTGTTAAAAAGGCTTCATGGTTTTTCGATGATGGGAAACCGTTTTTAGTGCACAATGTTGATATTCTGTCGAATGTGGATTTGAAAGCTTTGTATCATCAACATTTGCGTACAAACTCGTTGGCAACTTTGGTAGTGAGCAAACGGGATACATTTCGATATCTGTTGTTCAACGATGATTTGCAGCTAAAAGGCTGGATTAATGAAAAGACGGGTGAAACTAAACCTGCTGATTTGAGGAAACCTGAATTATTCAATAAACTTGCATTCTCGGGAATTCAGATAATGTCACCGGGAATTTTTGAGTTAATGAAAGATTTAGATGGAAAATTTCCGATAATGGATTTTTATTTGTCCAATATGAACAAAAATACAATTTCAGGATTCGTTCCTGCGGATTATAAAATGTTGGATGTTGGGAAATTGAATGTTTTGGATGAAGCAGAAAGGTTTGTAAATCAGGGAATAATCATTTGAATGGCATTCGGAATAACGCTGATTCTGTAGGGTGATGTTCCGTTGACAATAATTCCATCGGCTTCCATTAATGCATTTTTATCACAATTGATCGTCATTTCCTGAGTTTGAAACGATTCAATAACCGGATGCTCCAACAATTTTCCATTAAATAATCGTCCTAAAGCATTAATAATATCGAAAAAGTTCGGTTTTTTCGCCATCATGCTGTCCAATAAACCGTCGTAAGGCAAAGCGTTAGGGTTTTGTTTCATTCCACCTCCGCTATAACAACCGTTTGCCACGTTCATTGTAAACATTCGATTATTGATCGTTTTTTCTTTTGCTGTGATTTTAACTTTGTGCGCGCGATAAGAAAAAACGGCTGTAAGTAGAGCGATTGTGTAAAGGAAAGAGTGGCTTCCTACATATTTTTTCATTCGGTGGGTGATATTTACAACTTCCGCATCCAGCCCAAATCCCACTGAATTAATGAAAAAATGCGATTGCTTTTCTCCTTCGAGTTTGTAATCTACCTTTCCAATATCTATCAACCGATTCTTTCCATTAAAAAAAATATCAATGGAATGATTGTAATTTCGTGTTAACCCCCAGAATCTTCCCCAATCGTTTCCGGTTCCTCTCGGTATAAGTGCAATTTTTAATGAACTTGTGTCTTCAATTTTTGAGCTGAAAATACCGTTAATCACTTCGCTTATTGTGCCATCCCCACCAACTACCATGAAATTTTTAAATCCTTTTTCAGCTTGTGCCTTGGCAATTTTAGTCGCGTGTCCAACAAACTTAGTAATCCGAGACTCAAATTGAATCCCCTCATGTTTTAATTTCAGAAAAAGATATTTTCGTTGTTGACGAAATTTTCTTTTCCCAGATTTAGGATTGATAATAATAGCCCAACTTTCAGGCGAGATTTCCATGTAGTCTTCGTTGTAGGGTTGTTTTGGGTAGTTTAACTCTTGGTCAGATATAAATCCATTAATGTTAATGCTGCCATTGCTTCCACAATAGGAACTGCACGAGGTAAGACGCATGGATCGTGACGACCTTTGGCTTCAAGTTCAACTTCGTTGGTATGAATGTCGAGAGTTTCCTGCTTTTTTGAAATAGTAGCTACCGGTTTGAATAAAACGCGGAAATAAATATCCTGTCCGTTGCTTATTCCGCCCTGAATTCCACCGGAATTATTTGTTTTTGTGGTGACTTTATCGCCTTCTTTTATGAAAGAATCGTTCATCTCTGAACCCTTTAAACTAACTCCTTCGAATCCACGACCGTAGTCAAATCCATGTGTGGCATTTATGCTTAACATCGACTGAGCCAAACGGGATTGCAGTTTGTCGAAAATAGGTTCGCCCCAACCAATAGGAACTCCTTTGATAACGCAGGAAATAATTCCACCGATTGAGTCGCCCTCCGCTTTCAGTTCTTTGATATATTCGGTCATTTTTTCTGCCGTTTCAGTGTCCGGGCAGCGAACTTTATTGCTTTCGATCAACGACAAGTCGAGCGATTCGTTCGATTTGGTTATGCCAATATGCCCAACCTGAGATGTATAAGCCGTGATTTGAACTCCCAATTCAGTTAAAGCCAGTTTTGCTATGGCTCCGGCTACTACTCTGGAAGCTGTTTCACGAGCTGAACTTCTTCCTCCACCACGATGGTCGCGAATTCCATACTTTTGCTGGTAAGTGTAATCTGCATGAGATGGACGGTAAACGTCTTTCAAATGGTCGTAATCAGCACTGTGTTGGTTCTCGTTCCATATTACAAACGCAATCGGTGTTCCTGTGGTTTTTCCTTCGAAAATTCCGGATAAAAATTCAACTTTGTCGCCTTCTTTTCTGGGCGTTGAAATATCTGATTGTCCGGGACGACGACGATTCAATTCGTTTTGAATAAAATCTTCATCTATTTTAATTCCTGAAGGACAACCATCCACTATTCCGCCGATTCCTTTCCCGTGCGATTCTCCAAATGATGTGAATGTGAATAATTTACCGATCGTATTTGACATGTGACTATGTATTGAAAATAAATGAGTTTTTGTGCTTTCTCCAAAGTTAAAGGAGATAATAGAAGTACAAAGTTATTGAAAAATATTGTTAAGCAGAAATGAATGCTAAAAATAATGATCTGAGCAGTTGATGTGAGAATGGATACTAAATGTCTATAAACATTTAATATCCACTCGATATGCTTAATAGGAATTGTGTGCCTGATTAGTGGCAACCACCGCAACCGCAGCTGCTTGCGCTATCTTCGCTATCGCCACAACCGCATCCGCCATCGCCACAACCACTATCACCACAACCGGCACATCCGCCTTGTAATGATGCTAATTCTTTTTCGGTAGCTTCGCGTACTTCCAATACTTTCCCTTTGAAATGAAGGTTTTCACCTGCAAGCGGGTGATTTAAATCTACCTTTACGTGAGTGTCGTTTACCGATACGATTTGAGCGTTGATTCTATGTCCTTCGCTATCCATCAACGGAACTACGTTTCCTTCGAAAACCATTTCTTCGTCGAGTTTGCCGTTTACCTCAAAAATAGAGCGGTCTAAATCCAACACATTTTCATCTTCATATTCTCCGTAGGCATCTACATTGTCAATTGTGAAATCGAATGAAGCGCCTGCTTCTAACCCAAATAAATTTTCTTCGAATTTAGGAAGCATCATTCCCACACCGTAAATAAAACTTAGCGGCTGTTGAGCTGTTGCTTTTTCCATTAATTCTAATTCACCATCGTTCTCTCCGTCTACATATAATTCGTATTCGGCTGATACTGACTTGTTTGCTGTAATTTTCATTTTTGTTCTATGTTTATTAAGTAAGTAATTTCTTATACCTGAGTAATACCTGATTTTATTATTTTTATAATAACTCAATACCAGGTAATATTGTTCGTTCCGTAATTGCTTTGCTTGTCATATTTCAGATCTGATAGCATGCTTGAGTTTACACCAATGTGAAAATTATACGATTTGTATACCCCGAAAGGTACGATGCTCGCTGACATATTCCAGCAGTGTAGACTTCGGGTGACGTTTACATTCGTATATGTAAATTCTTTTGCTGTAAAATCGTATGATGTGGTAGCGGTAATTTTCCAGTTCTTTGTTAGATCTATTCCTCCGGAGAAATTTAAATTATGGGTGAAATCCATTTTGTACTCCATTCTAGTCTTGTCAAATTCACTGGTATTACCATAACGAATAGAATAGTTTATACTTATTCTCCATGGAATTGAGAATTTTTCATATCCATCTGCACTGATCTCTTTTTTCTCTGTTTCAGCATGGCTTGGCTGATTGTTCATTCCGTTTTCGGGATTCATTTCTTCTCCTGACTCCGGCGCGTTCTCACCTGTCACTTTCGTGTCCTTTTTCTTATCATTTTTGTTGAAAAGTTTGTTAAATGTTTCGTTACTTAAAGTGTAGCTGTATGATGTGCTGGTTCCCAAGAAACGTGGAAATCCTCCATTTTCCCAACGTAATTTATTTATTCTAACCGGATTACCGCTGCTATTCAAACCATACATGTAAGGGTCGAATACACCGCTTAAGCTTAAGTTGTAACTTTTTCCAATCTTAATACGCAAGTTGGCATTAAAAGTGGACCATTGCATCGAGTCCGCAGCCAGATTATACCCACCGTTCACCGAAAAATTATCAATCAAACTAATTTTTTTATATTTCTCTGTCCCCGTTGTATCGTTATCGTTACGGACTTTCATTTCCAGATTGTTGCCAAGGGAGAAATTCAAACTTCCGGATTTTCCGGTTCCAGGCGTTGAGTACAAACTTCCTTCGTAATGAGAATACGTGACCGTTTCATCATGATAAACTCCGGGATTGTTTTTGTCAAGCACAGATTTTATATACGAATCGTAATATCCCCACATAGGATCTCCAAAATCCGGAGTGTAATTAAATCCGATAGAGGGTGTTAAAACATGACGAATGCGATCTATTTTATCTCCGAAGATGGCACGAATTGGCATATACATCCCATAAAGTTTTGTAGATGCCGAAACTCCCATATTAAAATCAAAAACCCGGTTGAATCCGTTAATCGTATCAGTTATTACCTTTTGTGTGGGCGTATCCCAGGTTCTGTCAATTGATTTTAAATACCATCTTTCGTTGTAGTTTATTGAAGGAGATATGCTAATGTATTTTAATAAATTAAATGTTGCACTTATAGGAATGCTATGTTTCATTCCATTTTTCCAATCACGCGAAAGAGATGATTTGAATAGCATGTTTTCCTTTGTATCGATGCTGTTTGCCAATGTTCCGGAATACGACATGGAAATTTTTTCGTACCAACGTTCGTTTCCAATTGGATTTTTTCTTTTAAAAGGATAAATTCGACTCATCGATATACTAATGTTGGGCAATGTCAAATTGATGGTTGAATCTTTTGTTCGTTGATTTATCAGCATACTTCCCGAAATATTGAATGGACTTTCCGGAAATCGTTGTGAGAACGATACACTGGATCCTTTTGTGTTTTCAGAATTTAATTCTGGTCGGTAATAACTGTTGATATTGCTTCTGTTGTATCCGCTGGTTGAGAAGTTGACACTTGACGAAAATGTAAAATTCGGATTAGCTTTAGTATCCTGTGAGTGGGACCAGCGAATGCTCAGGTTATTCGCCTTTGAATAGTCCGGCAAATCTTTTTCCCCGGTTACATCCTCACGGTAACTTACGCTTAAGCTACCTCTGAATTTGTATTTCTTTATGTAATTCGAATTGGCAGTCAATCCCCATGTTCCATTGGTGTAAATCTCACCATTCAGTTCTAAATCAGCATAATCATTAATGGCGAAATAATATCCACCATTTCGTAATCCAAATCCACGTGTTAGCTCATCTTCAAAAGTTGGCATTACGATTCCAGATGAGTATTTGTCGGTGAATGGGAAAAAACCGAATGGAACAGCTATTGGTAAAGGAATATCTTCCACAACCAGATATGCGGGCCCTGAAACGACATAACTCCCGGGTTTTACTTTTCCTTTCGTCAAGCTGAGATAGAAATCGGGATGATCGTGATTGTCGCAGGTGGTGTATTTCCCACCGGCTATGCAAAGGACGTCATCTTCCGTTTTTTTTGTTCTGTCACTGATAATATAGCCTTCTCCTTGTTGAGTTACTGCCTGACGAATAAAGCCTTTTTTTGTTTTTAGATTGTAATTTAACTCTTTTGAAGTGTATTCCGATTCACCCTCACTGAATACCGGCTCTCCAACTTTTGTTCCCGTGCTGTCGATAGTCCCTTTTGCATAAACAAGGCTACTATCCATTTTAACCCTGATGTAGTCGGCCTTAAGATTTATTTTTCTGTATTTTACGTCGCCGGTGCCATGCAGGAATCCGGTACCATTGCCCCAAAAAACTATTGAGTCTTGAGCGCTGTAACTAATCTCAGCGTCTATTTGGTTCGATTTTTGTTCTTTCTTCTTAACTAAATTCAAGCTGTCCGGAATTGTACTTTTCAGAGTATCAGTTGCAGTTTTTGTAATACTGTCGGTCGCAATTGTTTCTTTATTGTTGTTAAAGGTCAGTTTGTCCTGTGTAAAGCCTGAAATGCTTAAAGCTAACCACGAAATTAGAAATATAATTCTCTTTGATTTGTTGAAATATAGTTGGTTAGGTGTCTGCATCCGGCTTGTTTCTGGATTTCGTAATTAGGCCGCAAATTTAGTGAAAAAAAGCATGTCTCATTTATATATATATCTTTTTTATGAATAATTTGAAAATTATCTACTCTTTTTTAGTTATGAAACAGCATAAAAAGATTACTTTTGCACCAAAATACACAATAAGATCCTTTTCAGTTTCTGGTAATTATATGAAATTAATCAAAAAGTATTTTCTTGTATGTCAGTGTTGTATCGTTTTGTTAGGGCTGCTATTGTCTTTACAAATATCTGCTCAGGAAAACAGATTTACCGTTGTGTTGGATGCCGGGCATGGTGGGCATGATCCCGGAGCTATAGGTTCAATCTCGAAAGAGAAAGATATAAACCTGGGAGTTGTATTGAGTTTGGGCGAAATGATCGAAAAGAGCTTTAATAACGTAAAAGTTGTTTATACCCGAAAAACTGATAAATATCTCACTCTTCAGGAAAGAGCCGATATTGTAAATGACAATCACGCCAACCTTTTTATTTGTATTCACACCAATTCTGCTAAAAGTTCGTCGGCTTACGGAGCTGAAACCTTCACTCTGGGTTTAGCGAAAACTCAGTCGAATCTTGATGTGGCGATGCGCGAAAACTCTGTAATTTTATTGGAAGACGATTATAAATCTAAATATAAAGGTTTCGATCCTAATTCTGTTGATTCTTATATTATGTTCGAATTTATGCAGGATAGTTATATCGATAAAAGTGTTGAATTTTCATCGTCGGTTCAGAAGCAATTTGTGACTCATTGCAGACGTTCAGATCGTGGAGTACGTCAGGCTGGTTTTTGGGTGTTACACAGATCAGCATGTCCCAGCGTATTGGTTGAGCTCGGGTTTATTTCTAATCCGGCCGAAGAACGTTATCTTTCGTCTGGCGTAGGACAAAGTGAAATGGCAAGTGCAATTTTCAATTCTTTTGTTGATTTTAAACGTAATCATGATAAAAAATCGGGATTACAGCCAAGTAATGTAGCTAAAAAAGATCCTGTAAAAGTGGTCGCTGTTGAAGAGTCGAAACAAGATGCTGAAGTGATAACTCCAAAACAGGAGGTTGCAAAAGGTAACGCGACCAGTGAAAAGAAATCCAATGAAACTGTAAAGGTTGAAGAAACAAAAAAGGCTAACGTTGAAGTTATAGAAAAATCATTACAAGCACCCGTTTTTAAAGTACAGTTATTTGCAACTGGCAAAGTGTTAAAACCTAGTTCAGGTGAATTTAAAGGAGTAAAAAATACCGAGTATTTTACTGAGAATGGATATAATAAATATACTGTTGGTGCTGATACAGATTTTAAAAAGATAGAAAAAATAAGAACTGAAGTTCTGAGTAAATTTCCTCAAGCCTTCATTGTTGCGTTTATTGGTGATAAAAAAATGTCAGCTAAAGAGGCGTTGGAATTAATAAACAAGATTAAATAATTTTTTAATTGAAGTGATTCAATTGTTTTAAATATACAGAAAACTAAAAAGAATGAAAAAGAAATTTTTTACCAGAGAAGTTAAAGTAGGGTTAATGGCTGTTGCAGCGATATTTGTATTGTATTTTGGATTGAATTTTTTGAAAGGAATCGATATTTTTTCTCCAATAAGTTATTATTATGCATCTTATGAAAATATAGGAGGACTGGTTCCATCTTCGCCAGTTTATGTAAAAGGGCTTAAAGTAGGGCAGGTAGAAGAAATAAAATATGATTTTACAAAAGAAGAGTCTTTCGTAGTGAGAATATCAGTATCGAAAGATATAAACTTACCAAAAGGAGCAAAAGTGGAATTGTTTGATGACGGATTGATGGGGGGAAAGGCCATTCAATTAGTTTATGCTCCGATTGTTCTTACTCAAGAAATGTATCAGCCAGGTGATACTATCGAATCGCAGGTCGGAATAGGATTGATGGGACAATTGGCCGGTGATTTGATGCCAAAAATAGAAAGTATTTCGGCTCAAACCGATTCTCTTATTCGCTCGATTCGTAAAATAGCTGATAGCAAAGAATTGAACAATAGTTTGGCTTCGATTGAAAAAACTACATCTGACTTAGCCGTAAGTTCTGTACAATTGAAGAAAATGATGAAGAACGATATGCCTAAAATAATAGATAATGTAAATGTTCTTACAACAGACTTTAAACAAATTAGTGGCAACCTTAAAGCGATTGATTTTGCAGCTACTTTTGCAAGCATCGACCACACGATTGCGAACCTTAATTTAGCGACTGACAAGATTAATAATTCTGAAGGAACTATTGGGCTGCTGTTGAATAATAAAGATCTGTATGTCAACTTGTCAAATACAGCTTCAAGTGCCGATAGATTGTTGATTGACATGCACAAAAATCCAAAGAAATACGTTCACTTTTCGCTCTTTGGAAAGAAGGTAGAGTAATCGATTATTTAAATAGATTCTAAATTACAAATTATTTAAAAAATAAAATACTTTAGATTTATTCACAGCCGAAACCTTTTATTAACAAGAGTTTCGGCTTTTTTGCCCCTTAGTTTTTTGCGTTTTAGTTACAAATCGTTAAAGACCTTAATATCAGTAATATTTCAAATTTATTACAACTAACTTTCAGATTGTCAATGTTAATGTCTAAAGTTCTGATATTAAAACAAATGCTAAACGTATTACAAATCTTAAAATTTCACTGTTTTTTTAATTGAAAAAAGTTTTAGAATTTTGTAAGGCTGAAAGTCGCCTATTTATAAAACGATCTTCAGCTTCCTAAATTTTCAGTGTTTAGTTTATTCTTAGTAGTTAATTAATTTATTTACAAATCCGAAATGTCGAAAAATCACGAACAGTTGTGGAGCCGTTGCTTAAACGTAATTAAAGATAACATTAGCGAAGCTTCATACAATACCTGGTTTGCTCCTATCGTTGCGTTGAAATATGAGAATAACATATTCGTTCTTCAAGTACCAAGCCAGTTTTTCGTGGAATACATAGAGGAGAGATATATTGATTTATTACGCATGACTCTTTATCGTGAGGTGGGAGTGGGTACACGTCTTGAGTATCGAGTGTTGATTGACAAGTCAAGCGGAAAGGGAACCCAAATTCCGAGCACAAGTGAGCAATCTAAACCTAAACCGACAAACGTTAATCCAGCGTATGTTAATCCGTATCATAAACCACAATTGCCGGAACTTGATCCGCAATTGAACCCGGCCTACAATTTCAATAATTTGATTGAAGGAAATAGTAATAAATTAGCTCGTACGGCTGGAATGAGTATAGGAAACGAACCAGGCAAAAATATATTTAATCCGTTGTTTGTATATGGACAATCGGGAGTGGGTAAAACTCACCTCGCGAATGCGATTGGAGTAATGACCAAACAATTGCACCCTGAAAAAAGAGTGCTATATGTTTCGGCAAATACTTTTCAGATTCAATACACAGATGCTGTAAGAAGTAATACGGTAAATGACTTTCTAAATTTTTATCAGACAATCGATGTTTTAATTGTAGATGATATTCAGGAGTTTGCTGGCAAGACTGGAACCCAAAATACATTTTTTCATATATTCAATCATCTGCACCAATCAGGTAAACAGTTGATTCTTACCTCAGACCGTTCGCCGATTGTGATGGTAGGATTGGAACAAAGATTGTTAACCCGATTCAAATGGGGATTGTCAGCGGAAATTGAAAAACCTGATTTTGATCTTCGAAAGTCTATCCTTCAAAGTAAAATATATCGCGATGGACTTGAAATTCCGGAAGAAGTAGTTGATTTTATAGCTGAAAATGTTGTTGATAATGTGAGAGATCTTGAAGGCGTGTTGGTTTCGTTGTTAGCGCATTCTACTCTTACAGATATGCCCATCGATGTGGCATTAGCAGAAAAAGTGATTAGCAGAATTGTAACTATTTCTCATAAAGTAAACACTGTTGAAAAAATTCGCGATGTGGTTTGTGAGTATTTCTCTTTGTCGGTAGATGCAATTTCTACAAAAAGTAGAAAAAGAGAAGTTGTTCAGGCACGTCAGATTGCAATGTATCTTTCGAAACAATTAACCAAGAGTTCGTTGGCAAGCATTGGTAATACTATCGGACAAAGAGATCATGCTACAGTATTGCACGCTTGTAAAATAGTAACTGATTTGATGGACTGTGACAAGAACTTTAGAACGAGTGTTCGAGAGATTGAAGAAAAGCTAAAAAGATAGTTTTGAACCGACGATACAAAAAAAGAAGCTCCATTTTATGTAGCTTTTTTTTTGCGGTATAATGGACATAAATAGTTGGTAAAATCTTTTGAAATTACTTATTGATATTAGGTTTTCTAAGCCATAAATGAATGCCGAAAATGAGAAAAATACCAACTATTTTTGGCAGCATTACCTTTTTTGCTCAAATCGAACTTACCTTTTTATGAAATCTGGACAAGAATATGAAGATGAAAATGAATCCTATAACTTCAATAAAATCTATGACTGCACTTAAGTAGTCGCCAAATTCTTCTAAATTAGATAATTGGTAGATGAAACTTATTGTCGATTTTGAGATAAGGAGTATTGAGCCAGTTATTCCAAAGGTAATGGTAGTTTTTAATCTCATATGTTTTGTTCTGTCTTAACTAGATGTGTTTGCTGTTTTTATTCTGATTAAATGGCTTATGAAAGATACAAATATAAATAAATTAAATGATTATCCGCAAAGCATCCTAATCGAAAGACAAGATAATTTACGGTTGATTTTTATTGAAAACAGTTTAAAAACAATTAGTTTAATTGATTGATATTCATTATATTTATAGTCAAAATCAATAGAATATGAATATAC
>QKGU01000061.1 GCA_003250325.1 Paludibacter sp. | reverse complement strand
CAAATAGTTTACGTAAAAATTATTTCGTAAATGAGTTTCAGGTAATGCAAAAATCAGTAATTACCATTCAACCCAAAGAAGATGCTGAAAAAATTCATATTTTGTTCTTTCACGGTGGTGCATATTTGCTCGAAGGAAACTCGATGCATTGGAAACTAGTTGAAAATATAGTCAGAAAATCCAATTCAAAAGTTAGTTATATAGATTATCCATTAGCACCGGAATATAGTTATAAAGATACTTTTGAAATAGTTCAAAAATCTTTCGACATACTTATAAGTCAATATCCAAAAGACCGTTTTATGTTTATGGGTGATTCTGCTGGTGGAGGTTTAGCATTGGCTTTCGCACAAAAATTGAAAAATGAAAAATATGAAGTTCAACCAGTGAAAAATATTCTTTTTTCGCCCTGGCTTGATCTATCAATGCAAAATCCTGATATCAAACCGCAGGAACATTTAGATAAAATTTTACCTTTAAATGGTTTGATTGATGCCGGGAAAAAATATGCGGCAGGAGATGATTTAAACCATTACTTGCTGTCCCCAATCAATGGTGAATTAGAAGGATTAGGCACTACACTGGTTTTTTATGGAACGCATGAACTTTTTTATCCTGATTGTAAAAAGTTAGCGGATAAATCAAAGGATTATAAGAATTTTATCTTTCACGAATTTGTTGAAATGCAGCACGATTGGATTGTTTTTCCAATAAAGGAAGCCATTCAGGCATTAAATATGGCTGTAGATTTCATTAAAAATTAAAAAAGCGAAACCTTATGATTCCGCTTTCTTTTTGGCATGTTCTGTAGGAACTATTTTAAAAAATTTGTCGTTTCGCCGTACCATTTCTTTTGTTTTAATGGAAAAATACGTTCCTTTTTCCACTCTTTCTACCGGTTTGAGCGCCACCCGTATTTCATCGGCAATATCTTCGTAAGCGCCAGTTGTTTCGCCTGTAATCAGTATTTCGTCACCTTTTTCCAAATATTGCGCTTCCAGTAATATTTCTGCAACTCCTATTTTTGAAAAATAATTGGTTACTTTCCCAATATATATTTTTTTGTGAGTGGCTTCCGAACCGTAGTTGCTGCTCCATTCGCCAAGACGCTGTCCGAGGTAATAGCCATTCCAGAATCCACGATTGAATACTTTGGCAAGGCGAGTATCCCATTCGGCCACTTTAGCGTCAGAAAACGTCCCATTTAAAGCCGATTCGATGGCTTCCTTGTAACAGGACACCACTGTTTTTACGTATTCGGCTCCACGAGCACGCCCTTCGATTTTGAAAACACGCACGCCGGATTTCAGCATTTCGTCGACAAAACCGATTGTTTTCAAATCTTTTGGCGACATAATGTATTCGTTATCAATTTCCAGTTCGATTTCCGAATCTTTGTCCTGAACAATATATCCCCGACGGCAAATCTGGTTACATGCACCGCGGTTGGCCGAAACATTTTTTTCGTGCAAACTCAGGTAACATTTTCCGGAAACGGCCATGCAAAGTGCTCCGTGACAAAACATTTCGATGCGAATCAACTCACCACCTTTTCCACGAATATTTTCGTTGATAATGGCTTGATAAATTTCTGAAACTTGTTGCATGTTCAGCTCACGCGCCAGCACTACGACATCGGCAAACTGCGCGTAAAACTTAAGCGCTTCCACATTGGAAATATTCAATTGCGTGGAAAGATGAACTTCCACACCAATGCTGTTGGCATACATCAAAGCGGCAACATCTGCAGCAATAATAGCTGAAACCTGTACTTCTTTGGCTACGTCAATGATTTCGCGCATCAGGTTCAGGTCATTATCGTACAAAATAGTATTGACCGTAAGATAACTTTTTACGCCGTTTTCGTTGCAAATGCGTACAATTTCGCGTAGATCGTCAGTCGTAAAATTACTACTCGACTTACTACGCATATTCAGTTTTTCAATTCCGAAATACACCGAATCGGCTCCGGCTTTTATGGCTGCCCAAAGACTTTCCCACGAACCCGCGGGAGCCATGATTTCGATAGACCCCCAACCCCCAAAGGGGGTGTTAGAGTTATTTTTGTCTTGTATGTTATTTTCTATATTCATTTAAATTAAATATTTTGAACTTTTTAAAAGCCCCCTTTAGGGGGACTTAGGGGGTCTTATATTTTGGCGTCAGTATTTCCACCGGAAAACTGATTCCAATTCTTATCTGATGATATGGAAAATCCTTTATTCCGTACTGATATTGTGCAAAATAATCCATATAACTTTTCATGATGGAAAATTTGGCAGCATAAACCAGCGGAGCATCACCATAATCAGGCGAATAATGACTGTTGGTGTGCATCCAGCCCCAATATCCCGAGAGCGTATTTTCCAGTTTCCAGTTTTTATTTCCAACAATCAGCTTTCCACCATACATGGGTGCATCGTTTTGTCGGCTATTGGTGGTTTCCCAACACATAAAACCAAGGTTTGCAACACCACGAATTTCGCTTATAAATTTACTTTTAGTAAAAATAGATTTTCCAAATTCTACATCGAAGTAATATCCCGGCGTGTCAAAATAACGTCGTTCGTCGAAATTTGTTCCCGAAGCAGTTTTTAATGTTGAGTTAAGGATGATGGCAGGAGCGATTTTTTTCTCTTTTAGCACAGAAATTCTGGTTTGAACATAGAAATCTCCGGATGCTCTACCTGAAGTATTTCCGTTTGCCATATCACGTTCTAAACTAACCTGTTCGGTTACTTTGTATGTTTCGAATAGGCTTGTCCATATTTTAAAAGACACCCGTTCGGGCAAAAGTGGAAGTTCAATTTTAAAATATCCGTTTTTGGTTTGGTCGCCAAATCCAAAATAATAATCGCCCATCAAGCTAATTGTTGTTTTAGCAGGAATGGTGGCATCGGTAAATTCCGGAACTGGGTTTGCATTTGGTCCAAACCAGGCAGTAGAATATCTTACCTGCGCTGCAACAGTTTGTTGGAAAAAGACAAAAAGAATTATGTAAATACAGTTTTTTTTCACTCCTTTTTTTGTGCAAAGATAAGCAAATGGATTCGATTTAAGGAAGTTTGCATAGGGATGTTCGATTTCTAATCGAACGTTTTGTTTACTAACAATGAGCGATTAATAATTACTCAACCCAAATAATTTCGTTCCTTTCCAATCCTCCCAGCTTGAAACCAATTTTGCTGTAACAGGATTATTTATAGTATAATTTATAGCGTTAGATAAATGTTTATCATCGCGAATTGTGGTATCAAAACTTTCTTTTTGCCATAAATTTCCGGTTCGTTTTTCAGATTTGTTTATTTTGTTAGCCGTAAAACGTTTAACTGAGTGTAAAATATCTTGCAGATAGATGGGTTGATCATTATTGTCTTTTTCAAATACTTTAAATACCCAATGAACATGATTTGACATAATGCAATAAGCATAACTTTCTAGTTTTGTACCTTCCCAAAAAGCTAGTGCTTCAATAATTATTCTTTGGTTGGATTCTTTCGATAAATCCACAATCGATGAAGATTGTAAATGCAATAAGTCATCGTATGCTTTGATATATTTCTTTCGGATTAAATAGTATTGTATTTTTGTCTGATTGATAATATTTTCGTCTGCTTTATTTTTCTTTAAAGTATTTATTTCTGAACTTAAATTGTACAATTTCTCTTTATATGCTGATAATGCTTTTACAGGAACAGCATCTTTAAGACACCATGTAACAAAATAGGATTGTCCAGATTGTTGAAAATGTGGTAATGATAAACGATAGAACTCTTTCTTTTCCATAGTTCTTGTTTTTAATGATCGATTGGAAATCGATCGACCCTAATCAATTTAATGCATAGGACGTTTTTTGATGACTCCGCCTTTTACATCTTTTATACTGTGCATTACAATAAAGGCATCAGGATCGATATTTTCTACTTCCGATTTAAGCTTTGTAAGCTCCAGACGGGTAATCAGCGTGTAAACAATATCGGTTTTTTTCAGCGTTTCACCACGTTTTGCATAGCCTTTTTTGCCGTAATAAAGCGTACAACCTCTTCCGAGTTTTTCGATAATGGCCAAACGAATTTCTTCATTTTTTTCCGAAATGATAGTGACACCCACATATTCTTCTATTCCGGAAACGACAAAATCCACTGTTTTTGATGCCGATAGATAGGTGAGCATAGCATAAAGTGCAATTTCTATCGAAAAAACATAAGCAGCTGCCAAAAAGATAATCACATTGAAAATCATGATGACGTCACCAATGGTAAGCGAAGTTTTTCGTCCTAAATAAACGGCCAACACCTCTGTTCCATCAATTACCGAACCTCCACGAATAGCTAAACCGATTCCTAATCCTAAGAAGAAACCACCAAAAACGGCGATAAGCAATTTGTCATGAGTGATTATTGGAAATGGAATGAAATGCACAGTCAGAGCGAGCAATAATATTGCAATTAAGCTACGAAAAGCAAATGGTTTGTTGATAGTTGAATAAGCAAGAATTATAAAAGGAATATTAATCAAGACCAAAAGTATAGAAAGTGGTATTGAAGTTGGCTCGGTTAATATAAGTGAGATACCGGTTACACCACCGTCAATAAATGAGTTGGGAAGAAGAAAACCTTTCAGACCAAATCCGGCAGACATGATACCCATTAACAATAGAGTATTGTCTTTCAAAAAATTGATAAGTTCACTATTTGTTTTTTTTCTAATTATTATTTTTTCTGTTGCGCTTTGTTTCATATTGATAATATCTTATTTTACAAAAATAGTTATAATTATCTGTTCACTAAATTCATAGTAAATTGATTATTGTTCTTTCACAATTAAATTTTTACCTTTGCACTCCAATTTTGCATAAAAATGAAAATTTCAAACATAGAGTTTCC